>NZ_JAMBDT010000035.1:0-46008 GCF_025143765.1 Gordonia sp. p3-SID1431 | reverse complement strand
GACCACGCCTCGGGCGAGTCGAGGGTGACGCCTCGCTCGGCCGCACGCGCTTCTGCCGCGTGCACGTCCGCCATCAACGCGAGCGCTCGGTCCCGCGCCTGCGCCTCGACGCTGTCGCCGCCGGCGACGACCGTCACGGTCAGGGTCTCCGCGGGGATGGTGTCGACGGGATAACCGGCCGCGGTGAGCCGTTCGAGGACCTTCTGCACCAGGGCGAGAGCGGGCTGGGTCGTGGCGACGCCGTCGAACACCGAGCCGCGGCGCTTCTCGGCCGCCTTGCGTTCCTCCCATTCCCGGATCTGGGTCTCCAGATCCGAGTGGGCGCCGGACAGCACACCGGGGGTCCGGCCGGTCACCTTCGACGTGAAACTCCGTGCGACGTCGTCGATGTCGAACGGCGACTGCGGGTCGTCGGCGGCGATGCGCGCGTGGAACAGCACTTGCAGCAGGAGGTCGCCGAGTTCTTCACGGAGCTCCACGGGGTCACCGGCCTCGATGGCGTCGAGCAACTCGTAGACCTCTTCGAGCAGGTAACGCCGCAACGAGTGGTGCGTCTGGGTGCTCTCCCACGGGCCGTTCCGACGCAATGTGTCCATCAATGCCACGGACTCGAGAAGCGCCATGCCGGAGACCGTCTGCGCCGCGATGACGTCTTCCCCGCGCGCGATTCGCGCCTGCACCAGCGGATGTTCGGGATCGGTACTGACGAGCACCGATCCCGGATCGACGGGTGCGTCGTCGAAGACGGGTTCGACGTGGTCGAACTCCCACAGCATCGCCGCGGGCACGTCCTCGGTGACCTGCACCGGCCCGGCTAGACACGAGCGTGCGCGGATGGGGATCAGGTCTGGCCGCGCCGGGTCCAGCAGCACCACCGTCACGTGACCGGCTCCGGCCGCAATTGGGTGAGGAAGGTCGTCAGGTACTCGATCAGTTCGTCGTCGCGCAGGCGCGCCGACCCCACGCCTCCGGTGCGCGGGATGGGCAGCGTGACCACCGACGTCGTCGCCCGGTAGGTGGCCGACGAGTACAGGCGACGAAGACGTACCTGCTCGCTGTCGAGCAGCGACAGCGGCGAGATCTTCATTCCCTGTCCGGCGAGACCGATCTCGGTGATCCCCCGCTCCCGGCATCGCAAGCGCAGCCGGGCGATGGACGCCAGCCGCGTGGTCTCCACCGGTGGTGGGCCGTAGCGGTCGTTGAGTTCGACGAGGACCGAGTCGACCGCGGCGTCGTCGGTCGCCGACGCGAGCTTGCGGTACGCCTCGAGACGCAGGCGGTCGGAATCGACGTATTCGACCGGGATGTGTGCGTCGACGGGGAGGTCGATGCGCACCTCGCCCGTCTCCCGGGATTCGACGGGCTTCCCGTCCGCGGCGGCACGGTAAGCCTCCACCGCCTCGCCGACCAGCCGGACGTAGAGATCGAAGCCGACGCCCGCGACGTGCCCGGACTGCTCGGCGCCCAACACGTTTCCGGCGCCGCGCAACTCGAGATCCTTCAGCGCCACCGCCATTCCCGCGCCGAGCTCGTTGTTCTGCGCGATCGTCGCCAGGCGGTCGTAGGCGGTCTCGGTCAGCGGCCGGTCGGGGCTGTAGAGCAGGTAGGCGTATCCACGCTCGCGGCTGCGACCGACGCGACCGCGCAGCTGATGTAGCTGCGAGAGGCCGAGGTTCTCGGCGCGGTCGACGATCAGGGTGTTGGCGTTCGAGATGTCCAGACCGGTCTCGATGATCGTCGTACAGACCAGCACGTCGTACTCGCGATTCCAGAATCCCGACACCGTGCGCTCGAGCTGATCCTCGCCCATCTGCCCATGTGCGACAACGACTCTCGCCTCCGGGACCATCGCCGCGATGTCCTTGGCCATCTTGTCGATGGTCGACACCCGGTTGTGCACGTAGAAGACCTGGCCGTCACGCAACAGCTCGCGGCGGATGGCGGCGGCGACCTGCTTGGGCGCGTAGGCGCCGACGTAGGTGAGCACCGGGTGCCGTTCCTCGGGCGGGGTCAGGATCGTCGACATCTCGCGAATCCCGGCCATCGACATCTCCAGCGTGCGCGGGATCGGGGTGGCCGACATCGTCAGCACGTCGACATGGGTGCGCAGCGACTTGATGTGTTCCTTGTGTTCCACACCGAACCGCTGCTCCTCGTCGACGATCACGAGTCCGAGGTCTTTCCATACGATCCCGGTCTGCAACAGTCGGTGGGTACCGATGACGACGTCGACCTCGCCCTTCGACATCGCCTCGGCGATCTCGCGTGACTCCTTGGCATCGGTGAAACGCGACAGGCCGCGCACGCGCACCGGGAAGCCGCTCATCCGTTCGGTGAAGGTCTGCAGATGTTGTTGCGCGAGAATCGTCGTCGGGACCAGGACCGCGACCTGCTTGCCGTCCTGGACGGCCTTGAAGGCGGCACGGACGGCGATCTCGGTCTTGCCGTAACCGACGTCGCCGACGACGACGCGATCCATCGGCACCGCACGTTCCATGTCGGCCTTGACCTCGGCGATGACCGTGAGCTGATCCACGGTCTCGGTGAAGTCGAAGGCGTCTTCCATTTCCTGCTGCCACGGGGTGTCGGGACCGAATGCGTGTCCGGGCGCGGCGTGGCGGGCGGCATAAAGCTGTACGAGCTCGCCGGCGATCTCGCGAACAGCCTTGCGCGCCTTGCGCTTCGTGTTCTGCCAGTCCGACCCGCCGAGTTTCGACAGCGACGGCTGTTCGCCGCCGACGTACCGCGAGAGCTGGTCGAGTGCGTCCATCGGGACATACAACCGATCGGCCGGCTGGCCGCGTTTGCTCGAGGCGTACTCCAGGACGAGGTACTCGCGCCGGGCACCCGAGACGGTCCGCTCGATCATCTCGACGAACCGGCCGATGCCGTGCTGGTCGTGCACCACCAGGTCGCCGGCGGCCAGGGCGAGCGGGTCGACCTGGTTGCGCCGCTTCGCCGGCAGCCGGCGGCCGTCCCGGACGTTCGCGACCCGTGTACCGGTGAGGTCGGCCTCGGCGACCACCACGAGACCCGCGTCGGGACAGACGATCCCGGCACGCAGCGGCGCGCAGAAGACGGTCACCTCGCCGGGCTGCGGCCGATGCCCGGGTTCGGCGATCACGTAGGGCACCTCGGCGTCGGACAGTCGTTCGCCGACACGCTGCGCGGTGCCCTTGCCCGCCACCACGATCGCCGCCGTCTTGCCGTCGGAGACGTGGGCGCGCAACTGCGCGAACGTCGCCGCGATCTCGCGGTCGTCGCCCCGTGGCGCCGGGCCGGGAGCCAGGTCCAGTTCGAGTTCGTCACCGCTGCCGGTCGCGAGTGGACTCAGGGTCCACCAGGGCCGGCCGGCGGCGAGCGTCGCCTTCCGCACCTCGTCGAGAGAGCGGTACGCGCTGGCCTGCAGGTCGATGCCGAGGCTCTCCGACGACCGGCCGTCGATCGGCGCCGAGGCGCCCATGGCGGCGGCGGTCCACGACGCCTCGAGGAACTCCGCACCCGTCTTCGACAGATCGGAGGCCCGGGTCCGCACCTTCTCCGGGTCGAGGATGAGGACCCGTGTGCCGTCGGGGATCACCTCGGTCAGCAACTGCATGTCGCCGTCGACGAGCGCGGGGATCAGCGCCTCCATCCCCTCCACCGGGATGCCCTCGGCGAGTTTGCCCAACATCTCGGTCATGGTCGTGTCGCCCGGATCGGCGGCCGCGAGATCGGCGGCCCGCGCACGGACCTTCTCGGTCAGGAGCAGTTCACGGCACGGGTGAATCCGCACCTCGCTGGTCTCGACCTCGGGCTGGCTGCGCTGGTCGGCCACCGAGAACGCACGCATCTCGGTGATCTCGTCGCCCCAGAACTCCACGCGCACCGGATGATCGGCGGTCGTCGGAAAGACGTCGAGGATGCCGCCGCGTACCGCGAACTCGCCGCGTCGGCCGACCATGTCGACGCGCTCGTAGGCCATCTCGACCAACTGGGACAGCAGTGCGTCGAAGTCGACCTCGATGCCCTCACGCAGGGTCACCGTGGCGACGTCGGCGAGGCCCGGTGCCATCGGCTGGACGAGCGAGCGAACAGTGGTCACGACGACCCGCAGCGGGGTGTCGCCGGGGTTCGCCAGGCGGTGCAGCACGGCCAGTCGCTGTCCGACGGTGTCTGCACTCGGGGAGAGCCGCTCGTGCGGCAGCGTCTCCCAGGACGGGAACTGTGCGACGGCCCCGGCGTCGTCGAGGAGTTCGCCCAGCTCGGCCGTCAGATCGTCGGCCTCGCGGCCGTTGGCCGACACGACCAACAGCGGCGCCTGCGCATCGGTGACCAGGCACGAGACGAGGAAGGGGCGCGCGGCATCCGGCGCGGTGATGTCCAGTCGGCGCTCGTCGCGGTGCTTGTGCACCTCGCGGAAGGACTTGTCCGCACACGCGAGTGTGGCCAGACCGGACAGGGCAGACAGCGTCGACACTCCGTCGATTGTATGGGTCGCCGATCGGCCCGCCCTGCCCGGTCGGCGGACTCGTCCCGACGGAGTTCTCGCCGTCGGCGCCCCTGCCCTACTCTCATCGGCATGAGCGACCGCACCTCCGGCGCGACCTCGCCCCCGATCCGCGTGTCAGACGCGATGATCGACGATTGCGAGGCCGTCGCGGACATCTACGCGCACTACGTGCAGCACACCGTCGCGACCTTCGACTACCTGGTTCCGTCGGTCTCGCAGTGGCATGCCAAGCACGCCGCGATCACCGCTGCGGGCCGGCCGTTCGTGGTGGCCCGCGCGGTCGACGACGGGGTCGAGCACGTCGTCGGATACGCCTACCTGGGGACGTTCCGGACGATGCCCGCGTACGACCTGTCGACCGAGGACTCGATCTACGTGCGGCCCGGTCACGGGGGGCGCGGGATCGGCACCGCGTTGATGTCCGCGCTGCTCGCCCGCGCCGACCCGGACAACGTCCGCCAGATCGTCGCGGTCATCGCCGCGACCGGGGGTGAGGGCTCGATCGCATTGCACCGGCGGTTCGGATTCGACGAGGTGGGTCGCCTGCGCGCCATCGGTCACAAGGCCGAGCAGTGGATCGACTGCGTCTACATGCAGAAGGACCTCTGGAACGGCGACGATGCTCCCGTCGCGGGCGCCTGACCGGCCTGGCCACCGGGTCGGGGTCAGCCGTCGCTCAGCGTTCCAGACCCGCGGCCTCGGCAGCCGCGTCGGCCAATCCGACGCCGGTGCCCTCGTAGATGTGGAACGCCACGTCGGCCCCTCGCTGGAGTAACTCGTCGCGTTCGTCGTCGTACTGCGCGACGACGGCGATGGTCCCCGTGACGCCGAGCTCCTCGATCCGTTCGAGCGCCACGAGATTCGAGCCGTGGAAGGGCATGGCCAGGACGAGCAGTTCGAGGTCGCCGACGCCGACGGCCCGGTCCCAGAAATCGGTCTCGGTGGCGTCGGCGTCGAGTACCCGGACACCCTGCTGGGCCAGTTCGCTCGCCTTGAGCGGGTCGTTCTCCACGCCGATCACGGGCAGGCCGTATTCGTCGATCAGCCGGTCGTAGACCGAGTGGCCGACGCGACCCATCCCGAGGACGAGTACGCGCGCCGGCGCCAGCACGATCGGCGCGTCGTCGGGGTGCGCCCGGGCGGCGGCCGTGGTCGGGACGAACGCCGACAGCCGGGTCACCAGGCCCGTGCCGCGTCGATTGACGAGGGTGGAGAACACGAAGCTTCCCGCCACCGCGACCGATGTCACCACCAGCCAGTTCTCGCCGATGATGCCTGCCCCCACACCGGTCGCGATCACGATGAGCCCGAATTCCGAGAAGTTGGCCAGAGCGAGTCCGGTGAGGATCGACGTCCGGCGACGCAGGCCGAACAGCGAGAGGACCAGCGTGTACACCGCTCCCTCGAGCGGCAGCAGGATGAGCAGGAGCAGGCCGAGCAGCACGGTCTCGGTCGTCGGTGTGACGTGCAGGCCGATCGACACGAAGAAACCGACCAACAGCAGCTCACGCAAACCGAACAACGTCCGCGACAACTCCCCCGCACGCGGGTGCGAAGCGAGGAGGACGCCGATGATCATCGCGCCGAAGTCGCCCTTGACACCCACGGATTCGAAGAGCCAGTAGCCGGGTACGAGCGCCATGACGATCCCGAACAACGTCTGCAACTCGCCGTGGCCGAGGGTGTTCCACAACCGCCGGACGATCCACGCGCCGGGGATCAGCAACACCAGGGCCAGCGCCCAGGGGCTCGGCGGCTCGCCCTGCATGGCGGTCAGATAGACGACGGCGACGATGTCCTGCAGCACGAGGACGCCGATGGCGATCCGGCCGTAGAGGGAATGCGACTCCGACCGCTCGTCGAGTACCTGGACGACGAACACCGTGCTCGAGAAGGACAGCGCAAATCCCAACAGCGCCACCGTCTCCCAGCCCTCGCCGGCGAGCAGCCGCACCCCGATGGCACCCAGGACGCCGAGGAAACCCATTGTGAGCCCGAGGATGACGAGCAGGTTCGCCGCCGTGGTGATGACGACCTCGCGCCGGAGCAGCATCCGCACGTCGAGCTTGAGCCCGATCGTGAACAACAGGATCGTGACGCCCAGTTCGGCCATCGTGTCGATGATCGGCAGTTCGTCGATTCCCGGTGCGTGCAGGATGAACCCCGCGGCGAGGTAGCCGACGAGGGTCGGCAGGCGGGCCACACGTGCGAGGAACCCGCACGCGAAGATGACGACCAGGTAGATGCCGACGGTCTCCACGCGCGGCGCCTCAGCGGGATGCGATGGCCGGCCGGCCGGCGCCGTGCGGGGTCGACATCGGTTGATCCTTCCGGCCGGGGGACGCAGAGTGAATCAACAATAGACGCGGTCCGGGCCCCGTGCCGGGCACCTCGGGTCGGGTGTGGGCCGGGCCCCCGGTCATGCGTCGTCGACGGTGGTCCGCTTGCGCGATTCGACGTAGTCGGGCCCGACGAGTTCGGGATCGGGTTCGAGTCGGGTGAGCCCGTTCCAGCACAGGTTGACCAGGTGCGCCGCCACGACCTCCTTCGACGGTTCGCGGACGTCGAGCCACCACTGCGCCGTCACCGACACCATCCCGACGAGCGCCTGGGCGTAGAGCGGTGCGAGGGCGGGATCGAAGCCGCGTCGTTCGAAGTCCCCGGCCAGGATGTGCTCGACCTGACTGATCGCGTCGTTCAGGAGACTCGAGTAGGTCGCCGTCTCGTCCGTGCTCGCGGTGCTGTCGCCGCGGACCAGGATGCGGAAGCCGTCGGTGCGCTCTTCCATGTACGTCAGCAGCGCGAGTGCGACCTGCTGGATGCGATAGAGCGAGCGGTTCTTCGACAGCGACGAGGTCACCATCTCCAGCAGGGTCTCCATCTCACGGTCGACGACCACCGCGTACAGACCTTCTTTGCCGCCGAAGTGCTCGTAGACGATAGGTTTCGAGACACCGGCGCGCTGCGCGATCTCTTCGATCGACGTGCCCTCGAAACCCCGTTCGGCGAACAGCCCGCGCGCCACCTCGATGAGCTGCAATCGCCGTTGCGCGCCGGTCATCCGTGCCCGCGGCGCGCGCTGCACCTCCGCCGAACCCTCCGATGGACGCCCGATAGCCATGGGCCCAGCGTAGTGGTGCATCTCGGGAGATTCCGAGCGGTCGCGCGAGGTCGGGTTCAGTACAGGCTGGACCAGTACGACCAGAATCGCACCGCGATCAGCACGATCACGAGGCCGACCGCCGCGACGAGGATGGGGGCGTGATTGCGGGCCAGGGCGAGCGCGACACGGGACCGCGAGGTGAGACCGCTCGCGTGCGCGTTGCGCACGCTGACCAGGACGAAGATCGGCAGCGTGACCGCCCAGACGACCATGCAGTAGGGACACAGCGCCCCGATCGAGTAGAGGCTCGAATAGATCAGCCACCCGATGAAGACCGTCGCCGCGGTGACCCCGACCTGTAGCCCCGCCCAGTACCAGCCGGCGAGGCGCGCCCCGGCCAGCAAGGCCATCCCGGTGGTGATCGCGACCGCGAAACCGGCGATCCCGAGCAGCGGATTGGGGAACCCGAAGAGCGCCGCCTGCGGCTGCGCCATCACCGAACCGCAGCTCAGCACCGGGTTGAAGTTGCAGGACGGCACGTAGTCGGGGTCGGCGGCCAGTTCGAATCGTTCCACGGTCAGCACGAACGCGGCGACGAAGCCGATGGCCCCGCCGACACTCAGCACCCAGGCGACGATGCGCGTCCAGGAACGCACGGCCTCGGCCAGGTGGGCCCGATCGTCGTCGGGTCCGACCTCCGAGCTGGTCAGCGCAGTCTCACTCACCCATCCAGGATGGCACCGCGTCGAGCGGAGATCGACCCACGCCGCGTGAAAGTCACACTGGATCGGTCCAAATGTCGGCAGTCTCGTTCAACTCTGCGTAATGTCGACGCAGACACCGGGGGTGGGACACCGGGGATGGGACACCGACAGTGCAATTGTGGGATTACCTCAGCGAGAACGCCCGATCACTCACTTTTCTGACCTATCAACACGCGTCGCTGTCATTCCAGACAGTGCTCGTGGGTACGGCCGTGGCGATCCTCATCGCCGCCGTGGTCTATCGCCTCCCGCTCGCCAGCGCGCTGACGCTGACGTCGAGCCGTGTGGCACTGACCATTCCGTCGCTTGCCCTCCTGGCCCTGTTGATCGTGCCGTTCGGACTCGGTGTGACGCCGTCGTTTCTGATGCTGGCCTTCTTCGCCACGCTGCCGGTGATCGGCAACGCGGTCGTCGGCCTACGGTCCGTGCCGCCGGCCGTGGTCGAATCCGCCCGCGGCATCGGGCTTTCGAGATGGCGCATCCTGCTCACCGTCGAGTTGCCGATCGCCTGGCCGGTGATCCTGACCGGCATCCGCGTGTCGACCCAGATGATCGTCGGTGTCGCCGCGATCGTCGCCTACGTCCTCGGCCCCGGCCTGGGATCGCTGATCTTCAACGGGCTTTCCCGCCTCGGTGGTGCCAATGCACTCGAAATGGCGCTCGCCGGAACGATCCTGATCGTCATCATCGCCCTCGTCTTCGACGCTCTCCTGGTTCTGCTCGGCCGACTCACCATCTCCAAGGGACTCTCATGACCGACTCCGCCACCTCGTCCGCGCCGAACGGCAACAACCGCAACGTCACCGGCGAGTCCATCCGCCTCGACGGCGTGGCCAAACGTTACCGAGGAGCCACCACACCGGCCGTCGCCCGTCTCGACCTGGAGATCGACGCCGGTGACATCGTCGCCTTCGTCGGCCCGTCCGGATGTGGCAAGACGACGACGCTGAAGATGATCAACCGCCTCATCGAACCCACCGAGGGTCGCATCTACATCGGCGGACGCGATGTCACCGCCGAGAACCCGGACAAGCTGAGGCAGTCCATCGGTTACGTCATCCAGTCCGGCGGCCTCTTCCCGCACTGGTCGGTGAGCAAGAACATCGGTGCCATCCCGCGAATCCTGAACTGGGACAAGAAACGTATCGCCGAGCGCACCGAGTACCTGCTCGACCTCGTCGGACTCGACGCCGCGACCTTCGCCGACCGGCTCCCCAAGGACATGTCCGGCGGCCAGCAGCAGCGGGTCGGCGTCGCACGCGCCCTCGCCGCCGATCCCCCGGTGCTGCTGATGGACGAGCCGTTCGGCGCCGTCGATCCGATCACCCGAGCACGCCTGCAGGACAAGCTGATCGCGATCCAGCACGAGCTGGCCAAGACCATCGTCATCGTCACCCACGACTTCGAGGAGGCGACCAAACTCGGCGACAAGGTGCTGATCCTCTCCGAGGGCGGTCACATCGAACAGTTCGCGCCGCCGGAGGAGATCCTGGCCAATCCGGCGAGCCCGTTCGTCGAGGAGTTCGTGGGATCGGGTGCGACTCTCGCCCACCTGACCCTCACCCGCGTCCGCGATGTCGACTTCAAAGAGGTGATCACCGCCCGCGTCGGAGAACCGTCCGGCGCCGTGGTGACCCGCGCGAAGGCGGCCGGCGAGGACTGGGTCGCCGTCGTCGACCAACACGGCCGCCCACGCGCCTGGCCGTCGGTCGAGGAGATCCGCGCCAAGCCGGAGGTCTCCGACTACCTCGACCATCGCCTCCCGGTCGTCGCCAAGTCCTCGACGCTGAACGACGCCCTCGACTCGATGCTCGCGACGAGCCAGGGCGGCGTGCTCGTCACCGACGGACGCGGCGCGGTCGTCGGGGCACTGAACATCGCCTCGGTGATGGAAGCGATCCGCGGTCAGCTCGCGACGGTGCGGGAAGATGACGACCACGGCGGCTATCTCGACCACGCCGAGGGTTCGGCTCCCGTCGAGACCCCGGTCGTCGCGGCCGACGACGAGCCCGGCCTGGAACCGGCCGCAGGCGCCGGTTCCGCGACAGCGCCGGTGGGCACGCCCGAGACGAGCGCCGAGCGGTGACGGGTTTCATCGCCGAAGAGGCGAGGATCACCGAGACCGCGAAACCGCCTGCCCCGGAGTCGGTCCCGAGCGGCTTTCGACGACGGCTCTCCCGTATCCCCATCGACGTGTGGTTCGAACCGCTCGTGATCGTGGTCGTCGGCGTGGGTTTCGCCATCTGGTACGCGAACACCACGTTCACCACCACCGAGAGCGCGTCGATGTCGTGGGCCGCGCTGCGCGCCACCATCCTCGATCACATCCAACTGACCCTCGTCGCCACCGTCATCGTCGTCGTGATCGCGATCCCACTGGGTATCGCGCTCACCCGACCGTCGCTCCGGTGGCTCAACCCGATCGCGGTCAACATCGCCAACATCGGGCAGGCGGCGCCGGCGATCGGTCTGCTGGTGCTGTTCACCTTCTGGCTCGGCACCGGTTTCAACACGGCCGTCGTCGGCCTGGTCGTCTACGCGGTGCTCCCGATCCTGCAGAACACCATCGTCGGATTGCGTCAGGTCGATCAACGGACCGTCGAGGCATCCCGGGGCATCGGCCTGTCCGCCGTCCGCACCCTCGTCCAGGTCGAACTCCCGCTCGCCGTACCCGTCATCCTCAACGGGGTGCGGACCGCACTGGTGATCCTGGTCGGCACCGCCACCCTCAGCACGTTCATCGGCGCGAACAGCCTCGGCACGCTCATCACCACCGGCATCACACTGTTCCTGCCCAAGCTGCTGGTCTCGGGCGCGATCCTGGTCGCCCTGCTCGCCATGACGATCGACTGGCTCGGCCGCCTCGTCGAACTCGTCGCGACACCACGGGGGATCGCATGATGACACGGTCGCAGTCGGCCCGCTCGCTGCGCTCCCGGCGCCGGTCACATTCGGCCCGCTCGCTGCGCTCCCGGCGCCGGTCACATTCGGCCCGCTCGCTGCGCTCCCGGGCACTCGCAATCCTGGCTGCGTCGGCGGCCCTCGTGATGACGCTCTCGGCGTGTGGTCTGGTGAGTTCGTCCGGAACCTTCCGTCCCGCTTCCCTTCCCGGCGGTGAACGCCCGCTGGAGGGCACGTCGGTCGCCGTGACGTCGAAGAACTTCACCGAACAGGTCCTGCTCGGCAAGATCACCGCGACCTATCTGGCAGCGGCCGGGGCCGACGTCGACGACCTCACCAACGCACCGGGTTCGATGTCCTCGCGGCAAGCGGTTCTCAACGGTGACGCCGACATCGTGTGGGAGTACACGGGCACCGCCTGGCAGACCTATCTCGGTGAGACGGAGACCATCGCGGATCCGCAGCAGCTGTACGAGCGCGTCCGTGACGCCGAACGCGCCAACGGTGTCGAGTGGCTCCCGCCTTCGTCGTTCAACAACACCTACGCATTCGCCGCCTCGGCGCCGACGGCCGAGCGGTTGAACGTCACCAAGATGTCCGACATCGCGAAGCTGCCAGAATCCGAGCGGACGTTCTGCATCAACGATGAGTTCCTCTCGCGCGCGGACGGTTTCATCCCCATGCTGGAGGCATACGACATCCCGCTCGACGCCCCCGGCGGCGTGCCCAAGAGCAACGTGACGACCATGGACTCCGGCGTCGTCTACACCTCGACCGCACGGAGCGAACCCTGCAACTTCGGCATGGTCTACTCCACCGACGGCAGGATCAAGAACCTCGACCTCGTCGTCCTGGAAGACGACAAGAAGTTCTTCCTGCCCTACAGCGGCTGCCTCGTGGTGAGCACCGGCGTCAACGACGCGAACCCGGAAATCGCCGAACTCATGGCTCCCGTGTCGGCGAAACTCACCGACGAGCTCATGCAGGAACTCAACGGACTCATCGACATCGACGGCGCCGACCCCTCCGACGTCGCCTACGACTGGCTCGTGAAAGAAGGCTTCATCGTCCCGGTCGACTGACCGTCGACTCACAGTCAATGAGACTGGTTCGGTGCGTAGACCGTCATCCAATGCGGGTGCAGGCGAAAGTAGATGACCTCGACGTCCCAGTCGAACGCATCGTCGCCGTAGATCGTCTTGAAGTGGGCCACCAACTCGGGCCAGTCATCGGCGCGGTCGCCGTCGAGCGGATTGAGGATCTCGACCGTCCCGTGCGTGAACACCCCGAGCTCCTCGCCCTGGATGTGAGCCGCGCTGGCGGCCGGACGGGCGGCGAGGTGCCGAGCCTTCGCAGCTGTGCGCGCCGTGCCGAAGATCCACTTCCCGTGGAGGAAATGCCCGTCGACGGCGCTGATCCTCGGCTCGCCCGCCGCGGTCACGGTCGAGAGCGCGAGAACACGCATGCCCGTCAGGATGTCGACCAATTGCGGTGCGCCGACCGTGTTCTCGCTGCTGATGATGGACCGCAGATGATCAGTCGATCGGGACAGGGACGCGTCGAGAAGGGTCTGCAGTTCGTGTAGTTCATCCGGGGTCTCGTACATGGTGGGCGTCCTCGTGGCTGCTCGTCGGCGACGACCGTCGTCACCGGAGAACCTCATGGTGCCACCGGGACCCGGTTATGAGACCTTTCCGCGGCCGACCGTTCTTGCTGACTCCAACGGGAGACCCAGGGGCGGTGCCTCCGGATGCAGCGCCGCACACACGGCGAGAAGGTCCACGTCGACACGACGCCGGATGCCGGTGAGCAGCGCCCTCAACGACGACCGCCCACCGGCGCGTCGTCCGAAACCCTCTGCCGCATAGCCGGTCATCTCACTTCCGTCGCAATCCCCATGCGGCCGCCAGCAATTCATGCGACGCCAGCCGATGGTCGAAGTCGTGGGTGACGCTGGTGACGAGCAGTTCGTCGGCGCCGGTCACCCGCACGAGTGTGCGCAGCCCGTCCACGACGGTGTCGGGGTCGCCGACGAACTGGGTGCGCACGCGATCGTCGACCAGCGGGAGCGCGTCATCGTCGAGCGGCCGTGCCGTGTCAGGGTCCGGGTAAGGTTGCGCGCCGGCTCCGCTGCGGATGCCGTACACCCAGTGTCCGTAGGTGGATGCACGGTGCCGTGCGGTCGATTCATCAGCGGCGACAACGACATCCGCGGAGACGACCACATACGGCTCGGCCAGGACCGGCGACGGCCGGAACGCACTTCGGTATGCCTCGACGGCCTCCAGGACCGTGCTCGGGCTGACGTGATAATTGGCGACGAACGGCAACCCGCGCGCACCTGCGGTCTGGGCGCTCTGCCCCTTGCTGCTCCCGAAGATCCAGACCGCCACGTCGGCGCCCTGCCCCGGCACCGCGGTCAGTTCGACGTCGCGGTGACTGAACCCGCCCGTCAGGAGCGCCAGGACATCACCGACGGCGTCGTCGAAGTCCGGCGGCGACCCACCGTCGAACTGCGAGGCCTCGAACGCGGCGACGACCCGCGGTGCGTTGAGGATCGACTCGACGGGGAACGGCGACGGTATGAGCAGGCCGTCGACGACCTCGTCGGGCTGTCGGGGTGCGGGCTCGCGGGGTGCGGATTTCCGGTCGGCGGTCGCCAACTCGGTGCGACGCTGCGCGGAACGACCGAGACCCAGGTCCAGTCGGCCGGGGTGGAGCGCGTCGATGGTCCCGAAGGCCTCCACGATCGACACCGGGGTGTGCAGGCCGCTCTGGACCGCCGCAGATCCCACGCGGATGGACTCGGTCGCGCCGGCGATGAGTCCGATGAGCGTGGTCGTCGACGAGCTGGCCACTGCCACGAAGTGATGCTCGGCGAGCCAGAAGCGGTGATATCCCAGACGTTCGGCGTGCCGGGCCAAGGCAACGCTGCGACGCACCGCCGTCGCCGCGTCACTTCCCTCGGTGACCGGCGCGAGGTCGAGCACCGACAGCGGTATGGGTTCATGTCCCGTCATACCGCTCCCCGACCGTCTCGAGTCCTGTGCCGAACACACCTCATCCTGATCACCGAAGCGGCATCGGCGGGACATCGGAAGGGTTAGGCCCACGCCGATCCGATGACCGGGCCCTGGAATCCCGTGTCATGCCGCCACTGTTCGAGACGGAGACACACATCGACGACACGACTCGAGGGGAGACTCGATGACCGAACACGTACGCGTCGCCGTGGCGCTGGACGGTTGCGGGTCGCATCCGGGTGCGTGGCGTGCGCCCGGGGCCCGGGCAAACGCGCTCACGACAGCGGCGCACTGGCAGCAACTGGTCGGCGAGGCCGAAGCCGGGGTCCTGGACTTCGTCACCCTCGCGGATACCTTCGCCCTGCATCGCGGGCATCCCCGCACCGACCGGGCGACGGGAGGACTCGACTCGGTACTACTCGCCTCCCGTCTCGCTCCCACGACCCGTTCGATCGGGCTGATCCCGACGGCGACCGCCACCCACACCGAGCCGTTCCACGTCTCCAAGGCGATCGCGACCCTCGACTATGTGAGTCAGGGTCGCGCCGGGGTCCTGCTGCGTACGACCGCGGACCCGGACGAGGCCGCGCTGTTCGGCCGACGACGATTTCCCGACGATCCGGCGGTGCTCGCCGATCTCGCGTCCGAGGCCCTCGACTTCGCGACCGTGCTCGGTCTGCTCTGGGATTCGTGGGAGGACGACGCCGAGATCCGCGACGTCGCAACCGGTCGCTTCGTCGACCGGGACAAGCTGCACTACATCGACTTCGCCGGGGATCATTTCTCGGTGCGCGGCCCCGCCATCACGCCGCGCCCGCCGCAGGGCCGGCCGGTCATCGCCGCGACCGGCGCCCACCCCACCGATCTGCGGCTGATCGGTCGGGGCGCCGACCTCGGGTTCATCAGCCCGCGCGACGTCGACGACGCCGTACGCGCGGTGGACGCCGTGGGCACCGCACACTCCGACGCCGGTCGCGAGATCACCGATCCAGCACTCCTGTTCGTCGACCTGTTCGTCGTGCTCGCCGCATCGGAGGCGGAGGCCGACGACCGTCGGGCGCGGTTCGACGACTTAGCCGATGGACCGTTCACGCCCGACAGCGCGGTCTTCACCGGCACACCGGTCGGGCTCGCGGACGAGATCGAGCGCTGGGCCGCGGTGGCAAGGATCAGCGGAATACGACTGCACCCGGCCGCCTTGCCCGAGGACCTGCGCGCAATCACCCGAGAGCTCGTACCGGAACTCCGGCGCCGCAACCTGTTCCGCGATGAGTACAGCCATCCGACGCTGCGCGGGCACCTCGGCCTGGCGCGCCCGTCCAATCGTTTCGCCACTGGAAAGGCCGGTGTCGTATGACCAAACAGGTCCATCTCGCCGCCCACTTCCCCGGGGTCAACAACACCACGGTGTGGAGCGACCCGGCGTCGGGCAGCCAGATCGAGTTCGACTCGTTCGTCCACCTCGCACAGACCGCCGAGCGCGGGAAGTTCGACTTCTTCTTCCTCGCCGAGGGACTGCGGCTCCGCGAGCAGAACGGGCTGATCTACGACCTCGACGTGGTCGGTCGACCGGACACCTTCACCGTGCTGTCGGCGTTGGCCGCGGTCACCACCCACCTCGGCCTGACCGGCACCATCAACTCGACCTTCAACGAACCCGTCGACGTCGCACGGCAATTCGCCACCCTCGATCATCTGTCCGCCGGACGCGCGGCCTGGAATGTGGTGACCTCGTGGGACGAGTTCACCGGCGAGAACTTCCGCCGTGGCGGCTACCTGCCCGAGGACCAACGGTACGCGCGCGCCAAGGAATTCCTCACCGCCGCCGCGACTCTCTGGGACTCGTGGCGCGACGATGACGTCGTCGCCGATGCCGAGAGCGGCCGGTTCCTGGCACGCCTCGAGGCGGGTGAATTCGAGTTCACCAGTTCACAGTTCGACATCCGCGGGCACTTCCCGACCCCTCGTCCGCCACAGGGGCGGCCGGTCATCTTCCAGGCCGGGGACTCCGACGAGGGTCGGGAGTTCGCGGCCGCGACCGCCGACGCCATCTTCTCCCGGCACGCCACTTACGACGCCGGCCGGGCGTTCTACACCGACGTCAAACGACGACTCGCCACGTACGGCCGACGCCCCGACCAACTCCTCGTGCTGCCCGCCGCCACCTTCGTCGTCGGCGACACCGACGCGCAGGCAGCCGAACTCGCCCACGAGGTGCGCCTGCAACAGGTCAGCGGGCAGACGGCGATCAAGTTCCTGGAACAGCTGTGGAATCGGGATCTGTCCGACCACGACCCCGACGGTCCGCTGCCGCAGGTGGATCCGATCCCGGGCGAGAACACGGTCGCGAAGGGACGCGCGAGCGTGCGTATGCACCGTGACCCGGTCGCCGTGGCACGCGAATGGCGCGACCTGGCCGAGGCGAAGAACCTGACGACGCGTGAACTCATCATCGAGGTGACCGGGCGCCAGTCGTTCGTCGGCTCGCCGCAGACGATCGCGCACACGATCAACGATTTCGTGCAGGCCGACGTCGCCGACGGTTTCATCCTGGTGCCCCACATCGTGCCCGGCGGGCTCGACCGGTTCGTCGACGAGGTGGTGCCGGTGCTGCAGGAGCTGGGCGTGTATCGCACCGACTACGAAGGATCGACGCTGCGGGACAATCTGGGACTGGCGCGCCCGGGGGGTTGAGCCTCGCCGGGGACCCGCTGCTCGTCGTGAGACTCTCCGGAGGCCGCGGCTGCGCCGCGACTCATGAGCTCCGCCACCAGGACTCGAACCTAGAATGCCTGAACCAAAATCAGGAGTGTTGCCGATTACACCATGGCGGATCACTGCGCTGACGATTGTGCCACAGCCCGCGGGCACTCACGCCAGGTGACCACTCGACGTCAACTCGACTCACAGACTTCGATCGAGGTCTGGGAGTCGAGTCGACGTCTGGGAGTGATCAGTCCTTGGGGCCGCCGGCCACGTAGACGACCTGCCCCGACACGAAGCCGGCACCTTCGCTGATGAAGAACGACGCGGTGTGGGCGATGTCCTCGGGCACGCCGACGCGGTTGACCGGGATCTGGCCGGCGGCGGCGCGCTTGAAGTCCTCGAAGGGCACGCCGACGCGCTCGGCGGTGGCGGCGGTCATCTCGGTCTCGATGAACCCGGGCGCGATGGCGTTCGCGGTCACGCCGAACCGGCCCAGTTCGATGGCGAGGGTCTTGGTGAAGCCCTGCATGCCGGCCTTGGCCGCCGAGTAGTTGACCTGTCCCCGGTTGCCGAGTGCCGAGGTGCTCGACAGGTTGACGATGCGTCCCCACTCCGCCTCGACCATGTACTTCTGGGCGGCCTTGGTGACGTTGAACGCGCCCCGCAGGTGCACGGCCATGACGGCATCCCAGTCATCGACGGTCATCTTGAACAGCAGGTTGTCGCGGGTGATGCCGGCGTTGTTCACGACGACGGTCGGCTTGCCGAGTTCGGCGACGACCTTGTCCACGGCCGCGTTCACCGAGGCCTCGTCGGCGACGTCGGCACCCACCGCGACGGCCTTGCCACCGGCGTCGGTGATGGCCTTGACGGTGTCGGCGCAGGCGTCGGCGTCGAGGTCCAGGACGGCCACCGCGAGCCCGTCGTCGGCCAGGCGCTTGGCCACCGCCGCACCGATCCCCCGTGCGGCCCCGGTGACGATCGCCGTCTTCTGCGTGCTCATTCACTACCTCCGTGTGGTCGTTTCGCGAGCCGGACAACTCCGGCGCGCATGGTTGGTTCCACCGCACCCACCCTGTTCCGTCAGCGACAACGGCAATGATCTACCGATTGATCGCTCGGCGTTGCGGTCCCTATGTGTTCTATCAGGCCCGGTCGCGAGGTTTTGCCACAAACAGCGCGCTGCATTTCTGCCATCGCGTACCGATGCGTAGGATCGCACCCGACGTGCGACCGCGAACCCGGTCAGCGACCCCCGCCGGCGCCGTCGGACAGACATGATCGTGGCAGTCACCGATCAGGAAGAGGGTGGGCATTCGATGACGGGAACGTCGCCGTCCGTGGCCGTGATCGTCCTGGCCGCGGGTGCCGGTACCCGCATGAAGTCCAAGACCCCGAAGATCCTGCACACCATCGGCGGCCGCTCGCTCGTCGGCCACGCGCTCCACGGGACCGCGGGCATCGACCCCGAGCATCTCATCGCCGTCGTCAGCCACGAACGCGAACGGGTCTCGGCTGCCATCGGCGAGATCGGGGCAGGCCTCGGCGTCGAGATCGGGATCGCCGAACAGGACGCGCCCCGCGGGACCGGTGACGCCGCCCGCGTGGGACTCGGCGGGCTCCCCGACGACTTCGACGGCACCGTCGTCGTCACCGCTGCCGACGTCCCCCTCCTCGACGCCGACACCCTGCGCGCGCTCATCGACACCCATCTCGCCGACGGCGGGGCCGCGGTCACGCTGACGAGCTTCGTCGCCGACGACCCGACCGGATACGGACGCATCATCCGCGACGGGGACGCCGTCACCGCGATCGTCGAACACAAGGACGCCTCCCCGGAGCAGCGCGCGATCACCGAGGTCAACGCCGGCGTGTACGCCTTCGACGCCGCTGCGCTGCGCGACGGGTTGTCGAAGCTGTCGACGGACAACGTGCAGGGCGAGTACTACCTCACCGACATCGTCGAGATCGCCCGCGGCGAGGGGCGGGCAGTCCGCGGACACACCGTCGCCGATCCGGTGCTCGTGGCCGGCTGCAACGACCGTGCCCAACTCGCCGCCCTGGGCGCCGAACTCAACCGCCGCATCATCCGTCGTCATCAGCTCGACGGGGTGACCGTCGTCGACCCCGCCACCACCTGGATCGACACCGACGTCACCATCGAGCCCGACGCGCACATCGCGCCCGGCACACAGCTGCACGGGCGCACGCACATCGCCGCCGACGCCGTGATCGGACCCGACACCACTCTCACCGACGTCACCGTCGGACGCGGCGCGCAGGTGATCCGCACGCACGGCAGTGACGCGGTCATCGGCGCCGAGGCCACCGTCGGGCCCTTCGCCTACCTGCGACCGGGCACGGCCCTCGGGGACGCGGGCAAGATCGGCACCTTCGTCGAGACCAAGAACGCGACCATCGGTGCCGGGTCCAAGATCCCGCACCTCACCTACGTCGGCGACGCCACCATCGGCGAGCACTCCAACATCGGCGCATCGAGCGTCTTCGTCAACTACGACGGGGTTGCCAAGCACCGCACCGTGATCGGCGACCACTGCCGCACCGGCTCGGACAACATGTTCGTCGCGCCGGTCAGCGTCGGCGACGGGGCATACACCGGCGCCGGAACCGTGGTGCGGCGAGATGTACCGCCGGGAGCCCTCGCGGTCTCGGCGGGCGAACAACGCGTCATCGAGGACTGGGTCGTGCGCAAGCGGCCCGACACCGCGGCGGCGCGCGCGGCCCTCGAGGCACGCGACAACGACTCCGGGACGGCCTGACACCCCGACCCGCGCTCGACCCTGCAGATCCGAAACGACACGAACAGAAGAGTTTTCATGACCTGGACCACTGACAACCAGAAGAACCTGATGCTGTTCTCTGGTCGTGCCCATCCCGAACTCGCCGAAGCAGTCGCCGATGAACTGGGCATCAAGGTCACCCCGCAGACCGCCCGCGACTTCGCCAACGGCGAACTGTTCGTTCGTTTCGAGGACTCGGTCCGCGGTTCGGACGCCTTCGTCCTGCAGAGCTGCCCGTACCCGCTGAACCAGTGGGTCATGGAGGCGCTCATCATGATCGATGCCCTCAAGCGCGGCTCGGCGAAGCGCATCAGCGTGATCCTGCCGTTCTACCCCTACGCCCGCCAGGACAAGAAGCACCGTGGGCGTGAGCCGATCTCCGCCCGCCTCATCGCCGATCTGCTCAAGACCGCGGGCGCCGACCGGATCATCACCGTCGACCTGCACACCGACCAGATCCAGGGCTTCTTCGACGGCCCGGTCGACCACATGCACGCTCAGGGACAGCTCGCCGAGTACATCCGGGGCAAGTACGGCACCGACAACATCGCCGTCGTCTCCCCCGACTCCGGTCGCGTGCGCGTCGCCGAGAAGTGGGCCGACACCCTCGGTGGAGCGCCGCTGGCGTTCATCCACAAGACGCGTGACCCGCTCGTGCCCAACCAGGTCAAGTCCAATCGCGTGGTGGGCGAGGTCGAGGGACGCACCTGCATCCTCATCGACGACATGATCGACACCGGCGGCACCATCGCCGGCGCCGTGCGGGTCCTCAAGGACGCCGGCGCAGGCGACGTCATCATCGCCACCACCCACGGCGTGTTCTCCGATCCCGCGGCCGAGCGTCTCGCCTCCTGCGGCGCCAAGGAGGTCATCGCCACCGACACCCTGCCGATCCCGGCCGAGAAGCGCTTCGAGAACCTCACCGTCCTCTCCATCGCACCGCTGCTCGCGCAGACGATTCGCGAGGTCTTCGAGAACGGTTCTGTCACAAGCCTTTTCGACGGCATCGCCTGACCGTTCGAGGCTCGCTGCGCTCGCACCTCAACATCTGCGGCCTCGCGGCCGTCGTGGACTCCGAAGAACCCGTTGTGTTGGAGCGAGCCCAACCACTGCTCCCTGAGGAGGCCGGAGCTTGGGGAGGCCGTCACGAAGGGTCCTGGCGAGATGACGTTGCCAGCCCTTCGAGGCTCGTCGCTTGCGCTCCTCGCACCTCAGGGAGCAGAGGGATTTGTGCTTCTCAGGGAGCAGAGGGATTAGCGCTCCTCCGAGAGCAGAGGGATTGACGCTCTTCAGAGAGCAGAGGGATTGGCGCTCCTCAGGGAGCAGAGGGATTAGCGCTCCTCAGGGAGCAAGCTGCGGCTCCCCGCACCTCAGCCAACAAGCGGCGCCCCGCCGGGTACCGTGTCACCCGTGGACGCGACGATCTATCACAACCCGAAGTGCTCGACCTCGCGGAAGGCGTTGCAGGCCCTGCGCGACGCCGGGATCGAGCCGGCAGTCGTGAAGTATCTCGACGAGCCGTACAGCCGCGAACAACTCGTCGAGTTGTTCGCCGACGCCGGGATCACACCTGCGCAGGCGGTCCGCAAACGCGAGGCCCTCTACAAGGAGCTCGATCTCGCATCGGCCACCGACGAGCAGATCCTCGACGCCATGGTCGAGCACCCGATCCTCGTCGAACGTCCGATCGTGGTGACCGACAAGGGCACTCGCATCCCCCGGCCGATCGAGAAGCTCGACGAGATCCTCTGACTCCGAGGCGCGGCAGCGCTCAGGTCAGGCCGACAGGGCCGGCGCGGGCAGCGGCCGCTGCACCGACGGCACGGCCAGTGCCGCGACGCCCCGCGCGAGCGCCTTGGTCATGTCGAAGTAGTCGAAGTAGTCGCGCCACACCGTGATCCGGCCCTCCCGTACCTCGAACCGGCCGCAGACCCAGAACTGGAGATGCAGCCGCCCGAACCGGAGTTCGTCGACGCGCTCGGTCAGCACCACGCCGGTGTCGTCGGCGGACACGTTGATCATCCGGTAGTTGAAGCCCACCGACTCCTTGCGCGCGACCCCGCCCAGGACACCGGCCACCTTCCGCTTCCCGCGGATCGTCGGCAGCGAGACGTTCGTGTAGGCGATGTCCTCGTCGATGGTCTCCAGCGCGGCGGGCACGTCGCCTCGCGCGAACTCATCCAGCAGGGTCGTCACGATCTCGATCGGCGTCTGTGAGGTCATGGCTGACAAGTATCCCCCAGCGCGGCGAACCGAGCGGGCGATGTGACATCCCGGCAGGTCATCGACTACTCTGATCGCCGTTGTCTCGGCGAGGGTGACCCAGTCACCGTGATCGGCGCGGCCATCGCAGGTCTTCCTCACGCCCTTCGGGCGAATGGAACGCCCGCGGTCGGAACTCGTGCCCGGTGTTGCTCGTCGCGACGCCGACAGAACGTACCCACCGATCGCGAGGAGACCGTCATGGCCACCCAGACCAGCAAGCTGTCCGTCAGCACACGTACCGAGAAGGGCAAGGGCGCAGCCCGCCGCGCGCGTCGCGAGGGCAAGGTCCCCGCCGTGCTGTACGGCCACGGCACCGACCCGCAGCACCTGCACCTCCCGGCCCGCGAGTTCGCCGCCATCCTGCGTAACAGCGGCCTCAACGCCGTCATCGATCTCGACATCGAGGGCAGCAGCCAGCTCGCACTGACCAAGCAGGTCGACGTCCACCCGATCCGCAACTACATCGAGCACGCCGATCTGCTGATCGTCCGTCGTGGCGAGAAGGTCACCGTCGAGATCGCGATCATCGTCGAGGGCGACGCCGCCCCGGGCACCCTCGTCGTCCAGGACGCCAGCGTCGTCGAGGTCGAGGCCGACGCCCTGTCGATCCCCGAGCAGATCGTCGTCAGCGTGGAGGGCGCCGAGATCGGCCTGTCCGTGCACGCCTCTGATCTGGACCTGCCCGAGGGTGTGACCCTCACCGCCGATCCCGAGACCCTCATCGTGTCGGTCACCGAGGCTCAGCTCGCCGCCACCGAGTCCGACGCCGACGGCTCGGCAGACGCCGCGGCCGAGGGCGACGCCGAGGGCGAGGCGACCGAGGAAGCCGCCGAGGAGTCGGAGTAACCCGACCCCGAACTGCCCGGCTCGGGTGGTGAAACTGCGTAAGTGGTGAAACTCATTGTCGGACTCGGCAACCCCGGGTCCAAGTACGAGAAGACGAGGCACAACGTCGGCGCGATGGTCGCCGACGGCCTCGTCGCCTCGGCCGGCGAGCGCTGGAAGGTGCACAAGAAGTCCGGCGCCGAGGTCGCCGAGGTACGCCTCGGCGGCCAGTCGGTACTCGTGGCCAAACCCCGCACCTACATGAACGAGTCCGGCCGTCAGATCGGCCCGCTCGCCAAGTTCTACTCGGTCACGACTGACGACCTGATCGTCGTCCACGACGAACTCGACATCGACTTCGGCGCCGTCCGTCTCAAACGGGGCGGCGGCGAGGGCGGCCACAACGGGCTGCGGTCGCTCAGTCAGGCACTCGGTACGCGCGACTATTTGCGCGTGCGCATCGGCATCGGCCGGCCACCCGGCCGGCAGGATCCCGCCGATTTCGTGTTGAAACCGTTTCCGTCCTCGGCTCGCAGCGAGGTCGAACTCCTCATCGCCAACGGTTGCGACGCCGTCGAACTATTGCTCGGACACGATCTGGAGTCCGCGCAGAACACCGTGCACGCCTGGTGAGGACACCGAATTCGGCGGCCGCGCGGCCGTAGAATCGCTGCGGCGGGCAATGCGAAGGGATCGGCAACAGTGGTCAACCTCTCGGTGAAGACCGGACACCAGAACGTCTCGATGCTCGGCATCGGCGCCTACCGTCCGCGACGCCTGGTCAGCAACGACGAGGTCTGCCAGGTCCTCGATTCGTCCGACGAGTGGATCTTCGAGCGGAGCGGTATCCGCAACCGCCGATGGATCAGCGGCGACGAGTCGGCGCGTTCGATGGCCGCCGCGGCCGCCGAGCGGGCCATCGCGAACTCCGGGGTGGCGAAGGAGAAGATCGGTGCGCTGATCCTCGCCACCAACAGTTGGAAGACCAAGATCCCGCACGGTGGCCCGATCGTCGCCTCCGACATCGGGCTCAACGGCATCCCCGCCTACGACGTCGCCGCCGGGTGCGGCGGCTTCGGCTACGGACTCGGCGTCTCCGCCGACACCGTCCGCGCCGGCAGCGCCGAGTACGTCCTGCTCGTCGGCGTCGAGACCATGTCGGTGGTCATGGATCCCACCGACCGCAACACCGCGTTCATCTTCGGCGACGGAGCCGGGGCCGTGGTCGTCGGGCCGAGCGAGGACAACGGCATCTCCCCGACCGTCTGGGGCAGCGACGGCGAGAACGCCGAGGCGATCGGCCAGAACTGGGACATCCCCGAGTACATGGACCGCGCGCAGGCCTACCAGGACAAAGACCCCGAGACCGACCCGGTCGGTCGCATGGTGGTGACGATGGCGGGACCCAAGGTGTTTCGCTGGGCGGCCGTCACCCTGCCCCGGGCCCTCGCCACCGTGCTGGAGACCTCCGGCGTCGGCGTGGAGGACATCGAGGTCTTCGTGCCCCACCAGGCCAACGCCCGCATCAACGACCTGATGAAGAAGAACCTCGGCTTCCCCGACGACCTGCCGATGGCGAACGACATCGAGAACACCGGGAACACCTCGGCGGCCTCCATCCCGCTCGCCATGGAGGAGATGCTCGCCACCGGCAAGGCCAGGGGCGGACAGACCGCGCTGCTCCTCGGCTTCGGCGCCGGCCTGAGCTACGCGGGCGCGGTCGTCACCCTGCCCCCGGCCCCGGCGATCACCAGCTTCGACTGACCCCCGCTCCCTAAGAGACTGCTGAAATAGTCGGCGTCGTTTCGGTGTGGGGTGAGCGGGTTTGCCTGGTGGGCTGGGATCCTGGTGGGTATGCAGGGTGAGCCGGATCGTCAGGGTGAGTTTCTGGATGTGAACTCGGTCGTCGGGCATTTGCTGGCCGAGGGCAGTGTGTTCGCGTTTTTGGCTGCTCATCGCGAGCAGTTGTTCCCTGCGGAGATGTTCGCGGACCTGTTTCCCAGCGGCCGGGGCCGTCCGTCGATCCCGCCGGCCACGATGGCGTCGGTGATCGTGCTGCAAACGCTGCAGGGTTTGTCCGATCGCGAAGCCGCTGATGCGGTCACTTTTGATCTGCGGTGGAAAGCGGCGTGTGGATTCGTGTTGGGTAACAAAGGTTTTCATCCGTCGACTCTGACGTACTGGCGTCGGCGACTGGCAGCCAGCGACCGGCCGTACCGCATTTTCGAGGTGGTACGCGAGGTCATCACCACCACCACCGGGGTGCTCGCGGGTAAGAGCCGTCGAGCGCTGGATTCGACGATCTTCGATGACGCGGTGGCCCGCCAGGACGCCATCACCCAGGTGATCGCGGCGATCCGGCGGGTCGCCCGAGAGGTCGACGGTGGTGCGGTGGTGGTCGAGCAGCACGCGACTCGTCTGGCCGCGTTGACCGGCGGCGGCTATGACCGGCCCGGCAAGCCGCGGATCGCCTGGGATGATGAGTGTGCTCAACAGGACCTGATCAGCGCCCTTGTCGAAGATGGGTTGGCCGTGCTCGACGGTCTGGACCTCGAGGCCATCGACAAGGAACCGAGTAACCAGGCCCAGGCGCAGGCGGTGGCATTGCTGGCATTGGTGACCGGCCAGGATGTGGAACCGGCACCAGGTTCTGATGGCACCGACGGACGCTGGCGCATCGCGCCCCGGACCGCCCCGGACCGGGTGATCTCTACCGTCGATACCGACACCCGCCACGCCCACAAAACCCGGGCACGCCAGCAGGACGGGTTCAAGGGCCACATCGTCAATGAACCGGAGACCGGGTTGGTCACCGCGATCGAGATGACCAAAGCCGCTGGTCCGGACACTTCCGACGGAGCAGTCGGGGCACGGTTGTTGCTGAGCGATCCGACCGTCGCCGACGACGCCGACGATCGTGAGGTGCTGGGTGATTCAGCGTATGCCTCCGGTGACATGCTGGCCACGCTGGCGCGGACACGATGGAACGCGGTGATCAAACCCAAGCCACACATGCCGGCGGTTGCTGGTGGTTTCGTCATCGACGATTTCACCTTCGACGCCGACGCGAACACATTGACCTGCCCCAACAACCTGACGGGGGTGTCAGATGGTCTGTGTAAGTCCAGTGCTCATCAGTGAGAGGACAATCTATGAGCATGGCGTTAGACGATAAGCAGCACGACGACGGTCAGCAGCTGCCTGAGTTGGCTGAGCCGCGTTCGACCGCGGAGGTGGCCGAGGCGCTGGAGGCCTCGGGCATGGTCGATGAGTTGTTGGCCCAGATCGATACCGGCCAGGTCCAGATCACCGGCGACGGCGGCCTGATCCCGGGTCTGATCAAACTCGCCCTCGAACGCGGCCTGAAGGCCGAGCTGACCGATCACCTCGGCTATGCCAAGGGCGATCCGGCCGGTCGGCAACTGCCCAACGCCCGCAACGGGTCGAGCCCGAAAACGGTGGACTCCGCGGCCGGGCCGGTCGAGTTGAACGTTCCTCGTGACCGTGCCGGCACGTTCACCCCACGCCTGGTACCGAAGGGTTCCCGCCGGCTCGGCGGGCTCGACGACATGATCATCTCGCTGTATGCCGGTGGCATGACGTTGCGCGACATTCAGCATCATCTGGCCTCGACGATCGGCACCGATCTGTCGCATGAGACGATCTCGAAGATCTGCGACGAGGTCCTCGACGCGGTCGATGAATGGCAGAACCGGCCGCTGGAGGCGTTGTATCCCGTCATCTACCTCGACGCCCTGGTGGTGAAGGTCAAAGACGGCGGTCATGTCCGAAACAGGCACGCCCACATCGCTATTGGTGTCGACATGGCCGGCGTCAAGCACGTGCTGGGCATCTGGATTCAGGCCGAGGAAGGCGCGAAGTTCTGGGCCGGGGTGTGTGCGAATCTGGCCAACCGCGGCGTCAAGGACGTGCTCATCGTGTGCTGCGACGGGTTGACCGGGTTCCCCGAGGCGATCGAGGCGACCTGGCCATTGGCCACGGTGCAAACGTGTGTGGTGCATCTGATTCGCAACTCGATGCGGTTCGTGAACTACAAGGACCGCAAAGAGGTCGCGCGGGCGATCAAACCGATCTACACCGCCCCCGACGCCGAGACCGCCCGCCGCGAATGGGAAGCCTTCCGAGACTCGGAACTGGGGACCAAATATCCGAGTGCCGCAGCAGCTTTCGATCGAGCGTGGGACCGGTTCATTCCGTTCTTGGCGTTCCCGCCCGAGCTCCGCAAAGTCATCTACACCACCAACTCGATCGAGTCGCTGAACTACCAGCTCCGCAAGGTCATCAAGAATCGGGGACACTTCCCCAACGATCTCGCGGCGCGCAAACTGCTGTGGCTGGCGATCTGCGACATCGAGGACAAACGGGCCCGGCAACGCGAGAAGGAACGCGGCAAGCCCGCCGCCACGCGCAGAGCCCCCGGCAGACTCGTCGAGGGCCAAGTCGTGACGAACTGGAAACAGGCCCTCGGGCAACTAGCCCTGGCCTACCCCGACCGCATCGAACCCCACCTCAACTAGACCCAACCAGCAACCACAGGAAACCCAGGAGTCACGTTCTTACACAGACATCTTGACAAGCTCAACCTGACCCGACCGGTCAGCGCGAAAGGCCACGTCACCTACGGTGCGGCCTGCCAAGACTGCCCACTTCGGGCACGGTGCACCACCGCGGTTCGTGGACGCAAAATTAGTTTCGGCGAACACCACCAACTCCAGCGCGAACACCGACAACACTTCTCTGACAACACTATTGCCGACACCTACCGCCAGCATCGACCCATGGTCGAACGGACGATTGCCTGGCTCACCCGCGGTAACCGGCGGGTTCCCTACCGTGGAATCGAACGCAACAACAACTGGCTGCACCACCGCGCCGCCGCGATCAACCTACGCCGCCTGATCACCCTCGGACTGACTACCACCAACGGCACCTGGACACTGGCCACCGCCTGAACCGCGGCACCGCCGCCCCACCTAGATCGATCACCACGACCACACCCCGGAACCGACACATCCCCGCAGCAGGAACCTCAACCCAGGCTGGACCCTAATTCAGCAGGCTCCTAATCCGAAGGAACGACATAGCCGTTGCTCCCTGAGGTGCGAGGAGCGTTAGCGACGAGCCACGAAGGGTCCTGGTGAGATGACGTCGCCAAGACCCTTCGTGACGCTCGCAAGCTCGCTCCTCAGGGAGCAGGGGGGCGGGCTCACGCCTCAGGCGTTCTCCTTGCGGAACACCGAAGTGCCCCACAGGGTTCCGAGTACGGCCAGGATGAGCGATGCGAGGACGCCCCAGAGGACCTGAGCACTGGCGAGGTCGCCGGAGAAGGTGTCGCGCACCGCGTCGACGATCCACCGGAACGGCATGAAGTCGCTGAGACTCTGCAGCCACGACGGCCCGAGGGTCATCGGGAGCAGGATGCCCGACAGCAACAGGACCGGCATCATGACCATGTTGATGAGCGGCGCCATCACATCCTCGCTCTTGGTGGTCAGCGCCAGGGCGTTCGACGCCGCGGCGCACGCGCCACCGATCAGCATCGTGATGATGATGCCGAGGATCACGCCGATCACCGAACCGCGCATGCCCATCAGATAGCCCAGCACCACCAGGATCAGTGCCTGCACGAGAAGTTGCAGCATGTCGCGCATGAGTCGACCGGTGAGCAGGGCGGTGCGGCTGGCCGGGGTCACCCGTTCGGCCTCGATCACACCCTCGCGCCATTCCCCGATCAGGCTGAATCCGGCGAACAACGCGCCGAACAGACCGAGTTGCACGAGCAGACCGGGGACCAGGAACGTGTACGGATTGTCGGCGCCGCCCGGGAACTGCGCGACGAGGGGCTTCAGCAGCGGCCCGAAAAGGACGAGGTAGAGGACCGGTTGCATCACCCCGATGAGGACCCAGGCCGGGTTGCGCAGGTTCATGCGGATCTGTCGGCGGAACACGATGGTGCTCTCGCGGAGGAACGTGGTCATCGGCTGGCTCCCTGCCGGTTGAGTTCGGCCGACGGGGCGTCGGCGCTCGTCGAATCCGTTGTTTCCGAATGGATCTCGTTGCCCCGCTCGGTCTCGGCGTCACGCAGCGACCGACCGGTGAGGGTGAGGAAGACGTCGTCGAGGGTCGGGCGGATGACCTCGATGGAGTCGAGGGTGATGCCCGCGGCGTCGAGGTCGCGCAGCAGTCCGGGGACGGCCCGGCCCGCCCGCGGCACCCGGCTCCGGACATGCCGGCCGTCGATCTCGATCCGGCCGTCCCCGCGGCCACCGGTGACCGAGGCCAGTTTCTCCGCGGCGGTGGACACCTCCGCGGAGTCCGCGACCTCGAGTGCCACCAGATCGCCGGACACCTGCGCCTTGAGGTTGTCGGCGGTGTCCGCGGCGACGATCCGGCCGTTGTCGATGATGATGATCCGATCGGACAGTTCGTCGGCCTCGTCGAGGTAGTGCGTCGTCAAGAAGACCGTCGCGCCGCGTTCGGTGCGCAACCGCCGGATGTGGTCCCAGAGATTGGCCCTCGCCTGCGGGTCGAGGCCGGTGGTCGGCTCGTCGAGGAAGACCAGGGACGGTTCGTGGACCAATCCCATCACGATGTCGAGTCGGCGTTTCTGCCCGCCGGACATGTTCTTGGGCTGGCGTTCCCACAGGCCGTCGAGTTGGAGCTGGGAGAACAGGGCGTGGCCGCGGCGGGTCGCCTCGGCCCGGGACAGCCCGTAGAGCATGCCGTGATCGACGATCTCATCGCCGGCCTGGGCCTGGCTGAAGGTGCCGCCGGCCTGCGAGACGTAGCCGATGCTGCGGCGGACCGAGACCGGGTCGGCCACGACGTCGTAACCATTGACGGTCGCGGTTCCCGCCGTCGGCCGCAGGAGGGTCGTCAGCATGCGCAGCGTGGTGGTCTTGCCCGCGCCGTTGGGCCCGAGGAACCCGACCACCTCCCCTTCGGCGATGTCGAGGTCGACGCCGTCGACGGCCCTCACCTCGCGCTTCTTCTTTCCTTTCCCGGTGCTGAACACCTGGACCAACCCGCGTGCGTGGATCATGCGGACTCCCCTTCTCGATGCCGTCGAATGGTGTGCTGACTCGTGCGTTCGGCGTTGCGCGCACGTCATCGTGTGCTGATCGTCGTGACCGCGGGCCGCTTTCCGACGCCCCGGCGGTGGTCGACCGACCTGCGGACCAGCATTCCCTTCATCGAGGACGACTTCGGTCCGCATTCAGCAGCTCCGTAACGATTGCGGGCGGGGTCCCGCTACTTCCCAGTAAGAGGCGGTGTGAGTACCGTCGTATGTCGGGTCACATATTCGCCGGGCACGTTTTGGGAAGGGTTCACCATGGCGGTCATCGCAGACACCACTGGCATCAACAACATCGGCATGCTCGGCATCGGCGCGTACCGCCCCGAACGCGTCGTCACCAACGAGGAGATCTGCCAGCACATCGACTCCTCCGACGAGTGGATCTACACCCGTACGGGAATCAAGACGCGCCGGTTCGCGCGTCGCGACGAGAGCGTCATGGAGATGTCGGTCAACGCCGGCCGCAAGGCGATCGCCAATGCGCTGCTCCAAGGCTCGGACATCGACGCCGTCATCCTCGCCACCAACACCCACCTGCTGCTGACCCCGGCCGGAGCCACCAAGGTCGCGACCGAACTCGGCTGCAACGGCGTGCCCGCCTTCGACGTCACGGTCGGCTGCGCCGGCTTCGGCTACGGCATGGCACTCGCGTCCGACATGATCCGCGGCGGCAGCGCCACCCACGTGCTGGTCATCGGCGCCGAGCAACTCTCGGTGACCATGGACATGACCGACCGCACCAACTGTTTCATCTTCGGCGACGGCGCCGGCGCGGTCGTCGTCGGACCCACCGAGCAGCAGCAGCTCGGCCCGGTGATCTGGGGCTCGGACGGCTCCCAGTTCAACGCGATCCGCCAGGACTTCGACTGGGTCACCTTCCTCGACAGCGACCGTACCCAGCGTCCCTACCTGCGCATGGAGGGCACCGCGGTGTTCCGCTGGGCCGCCTTCGAGATGGGCAAGGTCGCCCACCGCGCCCTCGAGGCCGCGAAGCTTGGCTCCGAGGACCTCGACGTCTTCGTGCCGCACCAGGCGAACGCCCGTATCAACGAACTGCTCGCCAAGAACCTCAAACTCCGCGACGACGCGGTCGTCGCCAAGGACATCGAGTACACCGGCAACACCAGCGCCGCCTCGATCCCGCTCGCCATGGAAGACCTGCTGTCCACCGGCAAGGCACAGCCCGGCCAGACCGCGCTGCTCCTCGGCTTCGGCGCCGGACTCTCCTACGCCGCGCAGGTCGTCACCATGCCGCCGGTTCCGTTCGAGTAGGGCGCCGTATCGAGTCCGGGGGCAATCTGATCCGCTCAGCGGTTCATGATGCCCCCGGATTTGTCATGCCGGCCGGTCGCGCTGCAAGCCGAGCGCCTGGCGGACACGCGCCACGACGTCGTCGGGCCGCTCCCGCAGATCACTCCACGTGAAGTTGAGGACGGTCCAACCCAATGCGATGAGGTCGTTTCGGCGTCGGCGGTCTCGCTGGAACGTCTCCGCGTCGCGGTGGAACGCCATCCCGTCGATCTCCACCGCCAACAGCCGATCCGGGAACGCGAGGTCGATGAAGTACCCGCTGGCCGGGTGACCGCACGACCAACCGCTCACACCTCCGGCGCTCAACACGTCGACAGCCAGCCGCTCCGCCACCGAGCGCGCGCCGGATTCGACGCCGTCGACGAGGGCCGCAATCGCGGGTCCATCCTCCTTGCCACGTCGACGATCAGCGGCGACGCGCAGCTGACGCAGCGAGACCTTGCGAACGAGCAGCGCGTTGTCGAGGACTCCGCTGTCGCGCTCGAGTGCGGCTTCCAGCACGGACAGCGGCAAGGCTGTCACGAGCAACTCCTTGCGGGTCACCACCTCCGCGTCCGCGAGGCAGCGGCGCCGGACCCGAACGCCCTCGACCGGAGAGCCATGCCGCGATCGCGGTGCGGTGACCGTGAACTTCTTCGGCGGCTCGTCGAGGAGCCCGTGCCACCACGCCGCTCCCGCTCCGGACAGCGCCGCACCGCGGCCCACGCTCGCGACTGCCAGTCGCGCACGGGTGGCCGGCGTCGTCGGATGATCAGCGAGCGAATACACCCCGCGCGTGTGCGGCATCCAGTCTCCGCAATCGACTCGACGCCGGACCGCGGACCGCGTGAGGCCGAATTCGAGCGCATCCGCCATGATGGTCAGTACCCCGTCACGGGCGAGAACGCGGCGCCGAAGGCCCGGTGGAAGCTGCACGACCATCAGACGCACAGCAACGGTGACGGGTTCCCAGTTTTTTGGCGGGGGCACAAGGTGCCGCATACCGGCACAACCTGCCCCGGCACTCCACCGCGAGCGAGTTTGGCCGCCCCCTGCACGCCCGGTAGCCTGGAACCTCGTGAGTTCCGAGGTGATCAGTCGCGAAGTGACGCGTCGTCGTACCTTCGCCATCATCTCCCACCCCGACGCCGGTAAGTCGACGATGACCGAGGCGCTGGCGCTGCACGCGCGGATGATCAGCGAGGCCGGCGCCGTCCACGGCAAGGCCGGTCGTAAGTCGACCGTCTCCGACTGGATGGAGATGGAGAAGGCGCGCGGCATCTCCGTCAGTTCGACGGCGCTGCAGTTCAACTACTCGGCCGCAGCCCAGGCCGACCCCGAGATCCCGAGTGTCATCAACCTCGTCGACACCCCGGGTCACGCCGACTTCTCCGAGGACACCTACCGCGTGCTGACCGCGGTCGACGCCGCGGTGATGCTCATCGACGCCGCCAAGGGACTCGAGCCGCAGACCCTCAAACTCTTTCAGGTGTGTCGCCACCGGGGCATCCCGGTCATCACGGTGATCAACAAGTGGGACCGGCCGGGGCAGAGTCCCCTCGAGCTCATCGACGAGATCACCGAGCGCATCGGCCTCACCCCGACCCCGCTGTTCTTCCCGGTCGGTATCGCCGGCGACTTCCGCGGCCTGCTCGACCGGCGCACCGGCGAGTACGTGCACTTCACGCGTACCGCCGGCGGCGCGAAGATCGCGCCCGAGGAGATCATGTCCGCCGACGACGCGCTGGCTCGCGAGGGCGACGAGTGGACCTCGGCACTCGAGGAGAGCGAACTGCTCACCGAGATGGGCCAGGACCACGATCAGGAATTGTTCCTCGCCGGGCAGACCTCGCCGATGATCTTCGCGTCCGCGATGCTGAACTTCGGTGTGCGGCAACTCCTCGAGGTCCTCGTGGAGCTCGCTCCCCCGCCCGGGCCGCGGGCCGACATCGACGGCGATCCCCGCCCGGTGACCGACCCGTTCAGCGCGGTGGTCTTCAAGGTGCAGGCCGGGATGGACTCCAGCCATCGGGATCGCCTGGCGTACATGCGGATCGTGTCCGGCGAGTTCGAACGCGGCATGGTCGTGACCCATGCGCAGACCGGAAAGCCGTTCGCCACCAAGTACGCCCAGGCCGTCTTCGGTCGCGACCGCTCGACGGTCGACACCGCCTACCCCGGTGACGTGGTCGGTCTGGTGAACGCGACCGCGCTCGCGCCCGGCGACACTCTCTACGACGGCCCCAAGGTGCAGTTCCCGCCGATCCCGTCCTTTGCGCCCGAACACTTCTCGACCCTGCGTGCGACCACCGCAGACAAGTACAAGCAGTTCCGCAAGGGCATGGACCAGCTCGAGAGCGAAGGCGTGGTCCAAGTCCTGCGCAACGACACCCGCGGTGATGCGTCGCCGGTGCTCGCCGCCGTCGGACCGATGCAGTTCGAGGTCGTGACCGCGCGGATGAAGGCCGAGTACAACGTCGACACCATCATCGAGCCGCTCGGTTACACACTGGCCCGTCGCACGGATGCCGACAGCGCGCCCGAACTGAATCGGCAACGCGGCGTCGAGGTCTTCACCCGCACCGACGGCGCCGTCCTCGCCCTCTTCAGCGACAAATGGCGCCTGCAGTACATCGAGAAGGAACACCCCGACCTCACTCTCGAACCCCTTGTCGCGGCAGCGGACTGACCGGTCGACGAGCGCCCGGGGACGGCCGGTGCGCGCCGCCGTGCTGATGTGCGCGGCGGTGTCGTCCCTCCTCGCCGCCTGTGGCTCCGACGCCCCGCCGCAGTCCACACCCACCACCTCGACGCCGATGCCCACCGTACGTCCGGTCGACTCGGCGCTCTGCACCGAGAAACCACCGCAGGGCAACGTCGACCGCAGTGGCCAGAACTTCGAGTTCCGTCACGGCAACATCAAGATCGCGGTCGCGGACACGCCGGCGGACTCCCGACGCGGACCCGCGGTGGGCGCCACCCCCGCCGAGGAGCCCAACTGCTATGAGTTCGACCGGTGGGGCCCGGCGCGGCCCGACGTGCCGCCGGACTCGCTGCTCTTCGTGTTCAAGGACGCCGGCACCGGCGGCGCGCAGATCGAGTTCCTGATCAGCGAACTGACCGGCGGCCTGTTGCCACCGGTGGGCGCGACGCGTCCGACCGTCGGGCCGTTGACACGGCCGATCAACGCCCAGATCGGGGTCTCGATCAACGGCGACTACCACCACTCGTCCGCGTGCCAGCTCAGCGTGAGCGGCATGTCTGGCTCACTCGCGGCCGGCTCGTTCACCTGCCCGACGGCGTCACGGGTCGAGGCCAACCCGCTCGCGCCCGACGACGACGTCCGCTACGACCTCGACGAGTCGTCGGCCACGAAACAGCCGGAGTCCGAGGGCAACTCGACCGACAGCGTGTCTTTGTCGGGGTGGTTTCAGCTCACGCCCTGAGATCTGCCGGTCGAGCAGCGTCGAGCGAGCGTAGTAAGGACGCCACCCCCCGCTGGTCGAGCAGCGTCGACCGAGCGTAGCGAGGACGCCGCGTCCGTCGAGGCCACCTCGGCAACCGACCTCGCAAACCCGACCAGTGGCTTCGACAAGCTCAACCAGCGGGGAGGCGGCTCAACCAGCGGGGAGGCGACTCAACCAGCGGGGAGGCGACTCAACCAGCGGGGAGGCGGCTCAACCAGCGGTGGCACCGACGATCCGGGCCACGACGGCGGGATCGACGTCGTCGATGCGCGCCGGATCGAATTCGGGATTGCGATCCTTGTCGACGAGCACGGCCCGCACCCCCTCACGGAAGTCGTGGGTCTTCGTGATCTCCTCTGCGGCATGCAGTTCCCGGTCGAAGCACTCGTCGATCCCCGACCTCGCCCCGGCGCTGATCATCGCCGCGGTGACCCACAGACTGGTGGGTGAGGCGCCCTCGAGCAGACCGACCATCTCCTGGGCCCAGTCGTCGCCGACCGCGCCGCGCAGGCCGCCGAGGATGGCGTTGACGTTGTCGTCGGCGAAGTACTCGCCGATCTTGCGCAACGGCACGTCGCTGGTGTCCTCGGTCCCCGACGTGGCCAGCGCGTCGGCCAGCGGTGCGCCCGACCGGATGCTGTCGGCGACCGCCGGCAGGTCTGCGGAGGACACGAAATGCGTTGCCAGGCCGACGGCGACCGCGTCGACTCCGCGGATCCGGGCGCCGGTGAGTCCGAGCCACATGCCCACGCCCTCCGGGAGCCGCGGCAGGAAGTAGGTCGAACCGATGTCGGGGAAGAACCCGATCGCGGTCTCGGGCATGGCGATCATCGCCTTCTCGGTGACGACCCTGATCTCGCCGTGCACGCTGATCCCGAGACCCCCGCCCATGGCCGCCCCGTCGATCAGGCTGATGTAGGGCTTCGGGTAGTCGGCGACGAGCTGATCGAGCCGGTACTCGCCGGCGAAGTAGCGGCTGATCGAGGCGTGGTCGCCGTCGATGGCGTGCTCGCGGATCGCACGAATGTCGCCTCCGGCGCAGAACGCCCGGTCGCTCGCCGAGGTGACCAGGACGGTGTCGATCGCGTCGTCGTCACCCCATTCGCCGAGCGTGACGTACATGTCGTCGATCATGCTCTGGTCCAACGCATTGAGAGCCTTGGGCCGGTCCAGGACGATCTCGCCGACGCCGTTGGACACCGAGGTGCGGAGAAATGACATACCCCAACCGTAGCGGTGAGCCCGGATCCGATTCGTCGGCGGATAAATCCGTTGGCAACTCCGAGCGCGTCCGCTACGGTGGTCACCACTTGCCCCCAGACCCGTCAGGAGTGATCCACCGCGATGAAGAACTGAAGTGGCCCCGGCCGTCGGCACCGCCGACGGGCTCCACCGACGCCTTGTCGGTGTACCCGACCCACTTCAGGAGCGCTCATGCCATCTTCCATCGTGCTGTCCGACGTCTCGTTCGCCTGGCCCGACGGGACAGTCGTCTTCGATCACCTCGACCTCGCCCTGGGCGCCGAGACCTACTCCCTCATCGGCGCGAACGGTGCGGGCAAGTCCACCCTCCTCGGCCTGATCGCCGGACGATCACGCCCGGCGTCGGGCAGCATCACGATCGCAGGCGATACGTCGACGACCGATGTCGCTGTGGTCGTGCAGGACCCGCAGTCCGATCCGTCGTCGACCGTGGCACAAGCCCTCGGCATCGACGGGATTCGTTGTGCGATACGACGAATCGAGAGCGGGTCGGTAGATCCGCAGGACTTCGACGCAGTCGGCGACGACTGGGGCGTCGAGGAGCGCGCTATCGGACTCCTCGAGCAGATGGGATTGCCGCCCGACCTCGACCGTCCGGTCGGCGCCATGTCCGGCGGTGAGGCGACCCTGCTGGCGACCGTCGCCGCACTCATCGCCGACCCGGCGATTCTGCTCCTCGACGAACCGACCAACAACCTGGACACCGACTCCCGCGCCCGGCTCTTCGACGCCATCGAGTCGTTCCCGGGCACGGTGGTCGTGGTCAGTCACGACCTCGAACTCCTCGAACGTGTCGATACGACGGTCGAGCTGTACCGAGGTCGGGTGCGGCTGTTCGGCGGCCCCTACTCCCGGTACCGCGAGATCATCGACGCCGAACAAGACGCCGCCGAGGCGGCGGTTGCCACCGCCGCCGGCGATCTGCGCAAGCAGCGCCGCGAGATGACCGAGGCGCTGATCAAACTCGATCGGCGGGCCCGGACGGGCGCGACGGCCGAACGGGAGAAGCGGGTGCCGAAGATCGTGGCACACAACCGCCGGAGCGAGGCGCAGGTGTCGGCGGGCAAACTGCGCAACGCCCATCGTGACGACGTGGCGTCTGCGGCAACACGTCTCGACGAGGCCCGCGAGGACATCCGCACCGACCGCACCGCGCGGATCGTCGTGCCGACGCCGGAAGTGGCCCCGCGCGCCCAGATCGTCGTCGACGACCGCCTGCGCATGGACGGACCCGAGCGGGTGGCTCTGGTGGGGCCCAACGGTTCCGGGAAATCGACACTGATCGCGGAGCTGATCGCATCCGAATCCGTCGTCGTACCGTTCGCCTTCGTGCCTCAGCAGATCACCTTCCCCGACTCGACCGTCTCGATCGCCGAGCATCTCGCGCGGACCCACCCGGACATCTCGACGCAGGAGGTGCGGGCGCATCTCGCGCGGTTCCTGTTCCGGGGTGCGCGCGCCGATCGCGCACTCGCCGAACTGTCCGGCGGCGAACGGCTGCGCGTCGCACTGGCCGATGCACTGCTCGGTGACCCGACACCGAAGCTGCTGATCCTCGACGAGCCGACGAACAACCTGGATCTCGACACCGTCACGCAACTCGTGGACGCACTCGAGGCCTGGACCGGTGCGCTGCTGGTCGTCTCCCACGACGCCGGGTTCCTCGACCGCATCGGCATCGGTCGGCGCGTGTCACCGGTGCCCCCACCGGGCGAACCGTCGGGAACGCCGGGGCAGATAGGTGCCGAACAAACCGACGTCGAAGCAGATCGCTGACGAACAGTCGGTGACGCCGGCGGCGTCGAGAACCGTTCGGCGGCATACTGCGTGCGATGGCCGAGCCCGTACCCGTTCCCGTCGACGCGGCGGTGGTCGAACCCACGCCCGTCGTCCTCGTCCACGGTTTGCGCGTGAGCGGCGCGACCCTGCACCGGGTCGCGGCGGCGGTGGCCGGTCCCGACTCGAGGCGCGCGGTCGCCACCCCCGACCTCCCTGGCCACGGGCAGCGCCGCGACGAGACGTTCACGATGTCCGGCGCGGTGGACGCCGTGCTCGCCGAGATCAGCAGGTTCGGCCGGCCGGCGGTCGTGGCCGGGATGTCGATGGGCGGCTATGTGGCGATGGCGGTCGCCGGACGCCATCCGGAAGCCGTCGCGGCCCTCGTCCCGATGTGCGCGACCGCGCAGCCCAGTCCGCTGCTGGCCGCGCCGTTCGAGACGTTCGGTGCGGTCACCGCGTTCCTGCCGCGTCAGGCGGCGATCATCAGTCAGGTGGCCACCCGCCTCGCCGTGGGACGTCAGGTGTCCGCCGACATGGAGATCGGCGGACTGGCACTGGGGTCGATCGCCGACGTCGTCGCCGAGATCAAGCGGTTCGACGCGCTCGGCGAGGTCCGGCGCTACCCCGGCCGAACGATGTTCGTCAACGGTAGCCAAGACCAGTTCCGGGTCCACGAACAACGTTTCGTCGAGGCAGCACAGCACGCGTCGCTGACCGTCGTCCCCGGGGCGAGCCATCTGTTCCCGCTCATCCAGCCGGAACTCGCCGGGCGACTGGTTCACGACGTCGCGGCGAGCTGCGACGGCGCCGCGGCCGGACTCGCCGACCTGGATCCATAGGTCCTACCTCAGGATGTCTGAGCCGCCCCCAGCTTGAGCGCGATCGCCTCTCGTGATCGGATGACTGTTGATCACTGCAACGATCATCAGCGGTGTCACCACGCGACGGACCCGGCGGGAGGCTGGATGGGCACGATCGAGGTCACCGGCACGCTGCAGAAGCAGGCCTGGGCCGACAAGGTGTTGCCCCCGGTCGAGGAGGTCCGGCCGCAGCTGTGGTCGATCCCGGTCCCCATGGGATCCAATCCGTTGCGATACGTCCTGGTCTACGCCCTCGGATTGCCCGACGGCGGTCTCGCACTGATCGACGCCGGCTGGCCGTCCGACGAGTCGTGGGACATCCTCGTCGCAGGCATCCGCTCCACCGGCCACGACCTCGCCGACATCAGGTCCATCGGCGTGACCCATCTGCACCCCGACCATTTCGGGCTCGTGCCGCGTCTACTCGAGCACGTGGACGCCGAGCTGTGGATGCATCGCAACGATTCCCGGTACCTGCGCCACTACTCCGATACCGAGGTGGAGACCCAACTCGGCCAGGCGCGATCCGAACTCCGCGCTCTCGGCGCACCGACCGAGGTCGCCGACGAGGGGCTGGTCGGTTTCATCCGCCTGCCCGACGGGCGGGCCGTCGACCGCGAGCTGACCGGGGACGCCCCGCTCGACATCCCCGGCTGGGATCTCCGCGCCGTCTGGACCCCGGGCCACACCGCGGGGCACCTCTGCTTCGCCGACGACACCGCCGGCATCGTCTTCACCGGCGACCACCTGCTGCCGCGGATCAGTCCGAACATCTCGACCAATCCCATGCAGACCGACAGTCCCCTCGCCGACTACCTGATCTCGCTGGCCAACACCGAGAAGATGCGCGACCACGAGGCGCTGCCGTCCCACGAGTACCGGTTCCGAGGCCTCGGCGACCGCGTCACCGGTCTCCTCACGCATCACGAGGAGCGGCTCGACGAGATCGCCTCGACCGTGACCCGATACCCGGAGAGCACGGCCTGGGAGATCACCCGGTCGGTGACGTGGTCGCGTCCGTTCGAGGAGCTGTCCCTCACCCTCAGCCGACTCGCGTTGCGGGAGACGCACGCCCATCTCGTCGTCCTGCAGGAGCGCGGTGTCCTCGACGCTTACGTTCCCGATGAGACGGCGACCGATCCGACCACCCCGGAACCGATCCGCTGGTTTGCCGCCGGCGAGCCCACACCGGCTGAGCCGCAACAGATCTCCACATCCGAGAACACCTGACCGCCCGTGCGTCCACCAACTCCAGGAGTCCCATGAGTGCCGTGCTCACCGAGTTCGCTGACGGCGTCGCCGTCATCACGATCAACCGCCCCGAGGCGAAGAACGCCGTGAATCTCGAGGTGTCGGAGGGTATCGCCGCCGCGATCGACGAGCTCGAGTCGCGTGACGACCTCACCATCGGCATCCTCACCGGTGCCGGTGGCACGTTCTGCGCCGGGATGGACCTCAAGGCCTTCGCCCGCGGCGAGGTGGTGTCCCTGGAGGGTCGCGGGTTCGGTGGCCTCACCGAGGCCCCACCGACCAAGCCCCTCATCGCGGCCGTCGAGGGCTGGGCGCTGGCCGGCGGATGCGAACTCGCGTTGTCGGCGGACCTCGTCGTCGCAGCAAACGACTCCAAGTTCGGCATCCCAGAGGTCAAGCGCGGACTCGGCGCCGCCGCCGGCGGCCTCCTGCGCCTCCCGAAGATCCTCCCCTACCAGCTCGCCATGGAACTCGCGCTCACCGGTGACCCGCTCACCGCCGCACGCGCCCACCAGTTCGGCCTGGTCAACCGGATCACCGAACCCGGCGAGGCACTCGCCGGCGCACGCGAACTGGCCGCCGCCATCGCCGCCAACGGCCCCCTCGCCGTCCGCGCCACCAAACAGGTCATGTCAACGGCAATCCGCTACACCGATCCCGATCTGTTCAAGAAGCAGTGGGACTTCCTCGGTCCGGTGTTCGCCTCCGACGACGCCAAGGAAGGTGCGATCGCCTTCGCCGAGAAACGCGCGCCGCGCTGGACCGGCAAGTGACCTGACACTCGGGTCACTAGAGTGACCGGGGTGGACCTGCACCTCGTGACCTACTTCGTCGCCGTGGTCGACCACGGCGGCATCACGAAGGCCGCCCAGTCGCTCTACATCTCACAGCCGTCGCTGTCCCAGGCGATCCGCACCCTCGAGAGACGTCTCGGCGTCACCCTGTTCGACCGCACCGGACGACGCCTCGAACTCACCGAGGCCGGACGCAAACTCGACGTCGCCGCCCGGCGCATCCTGGCCGACGTCGACCGCGCGAAGGCCAAGGTCGACGCCGTTCGGGAGCTGCGCGCCGGTCGCGTCGACATCGTGACCTACGCGGCGTTCAGCGTGGACCCGGTGGTCAACATCGTCCGCCTGTTCCGGGAACGGTTCCCGCGCTTGTCGGTTCGAGTCGTCTCCGCCGACAGCCCCACCGGGGTGTTGTCGGCGTTGCGATCCGGGGACGCCGAGGTCGGGATCATGGACTCGGCCGCCGAACACGCAACCTTCACCGCCATCCCGATGGCCGAGCAGGAACTCATCGTCGCGGCGCCGACGACGCTCGCCGACGGTCTGCCCGAACCGATACCGCAGTCTGCGGTGCGCTCGCTGCCACTCGTCGTCGATCACAGCGACCCGATCACCGCGGAACTCCTCGGCGGACTCCTCGACGACAACGCCAAGAACGTGGTGGTCGACTGCCAATTACCGTCCGCGGTGTGGAGTCTGGTCAAGAAGGGCACGGGCGCAACGATTCTCCCACGCACCGTGGCCGACCGGCAGCTTGCGGGACTCCGTCGACTCGCGCTCGACCCACCACTCACCCGACCGTGGGGTCTCGTGCTGCGATCCGGGCTCCCGTCACCGGCCGCCCTCGCCTTCATCTCTGCGGCGAAGGTCCACTGCGGGATCGCGCCGGACCCCGCCGAACCACGGGATTGGTGACACGCCATGGAATTGCGACAGGTCGAGTACTTCCTGGCGGTGGTCGAGAACAAGGGCATCGGCGGGGCCGCGTCGGCTCTCGGTGTCGCGCAACCCACGGTGTCCCAAGCACTCCGGGCGCTCGAACGCGAACTCGGAGTCCAGCTGTTTCACCGCATCGGTCGCGGGATGGTCCTGTCGGCGGCCGGGCGCACGATGGTCGGTCCCGCGCGACAGATCGTGCGCGACATGGACGCCGTCGACGATCTGCTCTCCGCCTCGGCGGACGAACTCACCGGCCACCTCGAGATCCTGGCCTTCGCCGCGACCGCGGTCGGGCCCGTCGTCGATCTGGTCGCCCGGTTCCGGGCCGCCTATCCGCGGGTTTCGGTGCGACTCGGCGAGTTACGCGATGAGACCAGGGCCGCGTCGGCCATCGAGGACGGTCATTGCGAGTTCGCCGTCGCCCACCTACCCATCGCCGGCGACGACCTCGAGGTGATCGTGATCGGCGAACACGAACACGTGCTCGTCTACCCGCCGGGCACCGACGTACCCGAGGGCCCGATCCCGCTGAACAATCTGCCGGCGATCCCGATGGTGTTCGTGCCACGCGGCTACTCGGTGGCCGACGAGTTCGAGGAGGCGATCCGCGTCGGGGGCGTCCGTCCGCCGCTGGCTGTGCTGTCGGAGATCCGCGAGGAACGGCTCCCGATGGTGGAGTCCGGAATCGGCGGCACTCTACTCGAACGATCGGTGGCGGAGTCGGCCGACGAGCCGGTCGTGATCCGTGAGATCGAACCGAATGTGGTGCGACCCTTTGCCATCGCATTCCACCCGCCGTCGCTGTCGGCCGTCGGTCAGGCCTTCGTCGACCTCGTGCGCAAAACTGCGGGATGAACGGGTGGAACACCGGGCCCCACCGGTGCGGATCAGGTGGGGCCCGGTGAGTCTCGAGGTCAGCTGACGCGTTCGAAGACCGCGGCGAGGCCCTGGCCACCGCCGATACACATGGTCTCCAGGCCGTAGCGGGCCTCGCGCCGGTGCAGTTCACGCGCCAGGGAGGCCAGCATGCGTCCCCCGGTGGCGCCGACCGGGTGGCCCAGCGAGATGCCCGAGCCGTTGACGTTGGTGCGGTCGAAATCGCCGCCGGCACCGAACCGGCCGAAGCCCCACTCGCGGGTGACGGCGAGTGCCTGGGCCGCGAATGCCTCGTTGAGCTCGATCACGTCGATGTCGGCTAGCGTCAGACCGGCCTTGGCAAGCGCCTTCTCGGTCGCGGGGACCGGCCCGATCCCCATGGTGCGCGGCGGCACACCGGCCAGACCCCACGACACCAGCTTCACCAGCGGGCGTAGACCCAGCTTCTCGGCGACCTCGGGGGTGGTCACGATCGCCATCGACGCGGCGTCGTTCTGACCGCTGGCGTTGCCCGCCGTCACGGTTGCGTCCGGGTCGGTCTTGCCCATGATCGGCTTCAGCTTCGACAGCGATTCGACCGAGACATCCGGGCGTGGATGCTCGTCGGTGTCGATGACCCGATCACCAGACCGGGCGCCGGGAGCGGAGCGAGCGGGCCCACTCGCACCTGAAGCCACGGTGACCGGGATGATCTCCTCGGCCAGTACGCCATCCTTCTGGGCCCGCACCGCTCGTTCGTGCGATGCCACAGCCAGCTCGTCCTGTTCTTCCCGGGAGATCTCGTAGTCCTTGCGCAGGTTCTCGGCCGTCTCGATCATGCCGCCGGGCACCGGGTAGTTCTTGCCGCCGGCGGTCGAGCGCGCCCGGACGAGGCTGTCGTGCATGGCAATTCCGGTCCAGGCCCCACCCCACCGCATGTCCACCGAGTAGAACGACGCGTTGCTCATCGACTCAGCACCGCCGGCGACCACGACGTCGTTGTCCCCCGAGGACACCTGGTAGGCGGCCTGGATGACGGCCTGTAGTCCCGACCCGCAACGACGATCGATGTGCATGCCGCCCACTGTGATCGGCAACCCGGCATCGAGTGCGATGACTCGTCCCAGGGCGGGCGCCTCGCTGTTCCCGTTACAGTGACCGAGGATGACGTCCTCGACCTTCTCCGGGTCGAGTCCGGTCCGGTCGAGCATCCCCGTCAGCGCGGCGACCCCGAGATCAACGGCGGTGAGATTCTTGAACATCCCGCCGTAACGGCCGATCGGGGTACGGACCGGTTCGCAGATGACGACGTCGCGCATGGGTGACCTTTCGGTGTCAGAGGAGGCATGGAGCAGGGCCGGCGGTCACATGAAACGGCCGCCGGTCACCTCGAGGACGGTGCCCGTCATGTACGACGACATGTCACACGCCAGGAACAGCACGACGCTCGCGACCTCACCGACCTCGCCGGCGCGCCGCATCGGGATCTCCGCCATCTTCTGGTCCCACGCTTTCTGCGGCATCGCCTCGGTCATCGCCGACCGGATGAGGCCGGGCTGGATCGCGTTGACCCGCACGCCGTGATGGGCCATCTCCTTGGCCGCGGCCTTGGTGAGGCCGACGATGCCCGCCTTGGCGGCCGAGTAGTTGGTCTGCCCGACCATGCCGACCTTGCCCGACAGCGACGAGATGTTCACGATCGCACCACGCTTGGCCTCGCGCATGATCGCCGCCGCCTTGCGTGTGCCGTTCCAGGTGCCTTTGAGATGCACCGAGATGACCTGATCGAAATCGTCTTCGGTCATGGTGCGCATCGTCGCGTCCCGGGTGATCCCGGCGTTGTTCACCAGCACATCGAGTGACCCGAACCCGTCGACCGCGGCCGCGAGCAGCGCGTCGACCTCCCCCGCGTCGACGACGTCGCACCTCACCGCGCGGGCCACGTCGCGGCCGCCGAGCTCGTCCGCGGCCGCCCGCGCGGCGTCGAGGCTGAGGTCACCGAGCACGACTCGCGCGCCGGCGTCGACGAACGAGCGGGCGATCTCGAAACCGATGCCCTGGGCTCCGCCGGTCACGACGGCGGTACGACCCTCCAGCAACGCGGCGGCGGGCGGGTGCGATGACATGTATCGGAGTCCTTTCGAGGGCGGCGGGGTGACGGTCGTCGGGCAACCGGTCGCGAAGCGCCGGGCCCGCGGTGAGTGCCGCGGGGACAAATCTATCGAGGTTCCGCCCCGATCGACCCCTCCGCGCTCATACGCAACGGCTATCGCAGCGATCCCGGTTTCGTATTGGACCCCTCGCCCGCCGGCCGCGAGAGTGACAGCATGACCGGAGTGATGCATTCAGCGCGGACGACCTCCTCCGAGGTGGGCGACGAGGACTTCGCCGACATCCTCGCCGCGACGCGCGAGTTCGTCCGCGAGGTGGTGGTCCCGCGGGAGCAGGAGATCCTCGACACCGACGCCATCCCCGACGACATCCGCCAGACGGCGAAGAGCATGGGCCTTTTCGGCTACGCCATCCCGCAGGAGTGGGGCGGTCTCGGCCTCGATCTGACCCAGGACGTCGAACTCGCGATGGAGCTCGGGTACACATCCCTGGCGCTGCGCTCGATGTTCGGCACCAACAACGGCATCGCCGGCCAGGTCCTCGTCCACTTCGGCACCGACGAGCAGAAGTCCGCGTGGCTGGAGAAGATCGCGTCCGGCGAGGTTGTCGCCTCGTTCGCGCTGACCGAACCGGGGGCCGGGTCCGATCCGGCCGGACTGCGCACGAAGGCCGTCCGCGACGGTGACGACTGGGTGATCACGGGCGAGAAGCGGTTCATCACCAATGCGCCGCTGGCCGATCTGTTCGTCGTGTTCGCACGTACCCGTCCGGCCGACGAGAACGGCACGGGCATCGCGGTGTTCCTGGTCCCCGCCGACGCCGCCGGCCTCAGCGTCGGCGCCAAGGACCGCAAGATGGGCCAGGAGGGCGCCTGGACCGCGGACGTGCACTTCGACGCCGTGCGGGTGCCGGCGTCGGCACTGGTCGGCGGCAGCGAGGACGTGGGCTACAAGGCCGCGATGATGAGCCTGGCCCGAGGCCGGGTGCACATCGCGGCTCTCTCGGTGGGCACCGCGCAGCGTGCGCTCGACGAGTCGGTCACCTGGGCCGCCACCGCCACCCAGGGCGGTACCGCGATCGGCGAGTTCCAACTGGTCCAGGCCATGCTCGCCGACCAGCAGGCCGGGGTGATGGCCGGGCGCGCACTGGTGCGCGAGGCCGCCCGGGCGTGGGTCGACGACACCGACCGCCGCATCGCCCCGTCGGCTGCCAAGCTGTTCTGCACCGAGATGGTCGGCAAGGTCGCCGATCTCGCCGTGCAGATCCACGGCGGCAGCGGTTACATGCGCGATGTCGCGGTGGAACGCATCTACCGCGAGGTGCGGTTGCTGCGCCTGTACGAGGGCACCAGCGAGATCCAGCGACTCATCATCGGGCGCAACCTGATCAAGCGCGCGCAGCGCTGACCACACGCGCGTGCGC
>NZ_JAMBDT010000034.1:0-46346 GCF_025143765.1 Gordonia sp. p3-SID1431 | reverse complement strand
CCACGAAGGGCCTGGTGAGACACGTTGCGAAGCCCTTCGTGGCTCGCTTCGCTCGCACCTCAGGGAGCAGTGGCTCAGCACGTCTCTCGGGTTCTGTAGTTCTTTCGGATCAGGGAGCGGGGTCCGGCGTGCTTGCCGGTCATCAGATAGTCAGCCGTGCAACAGAATCCGCATCGCCAGTGCGTCGATCCGGTCGGGGGAGGGCGGTAGGGACTGACGCGACAGGTCGGTGACCACGTTCAGGGAAGCGTGTACGAGGAACCGCGCCTGCGAGAGCGACAGCTCGTCGCGGACGCGGGTGAGCCAGGTGGCGAACTCGTCCACGGTGATCCGCTGCTGGTTGCGTAGTTCCTCGCGTGCCTGTGGAGTCGTGTGCCCGATCTCGGTCTCGTAGATCGCGATGAGATCGGTTGCGCTGGATGATAACCGGATGTACGAGGCGACCATCGCGGCGATCGCCTCGCGGGGCGTGGTCGACGCCGCCAGCGCGTCGGAGATGGCCGACGTGACCCGGTCTGTGGCGCGCCAGAACGAGGCCTCGAGAATGGCGACCTTGCTGGGGAAGTGGCGGTACACGCCTGATGCCGGCAGGTCTGCCGCGTGTGCGATGTCCTCGATCGTCACGTCCCGGAACCCGCGGGCGGCGAACAGCTCGATCGCCTCGGTCAGGATGACCTCGCGCTTGGCGGCCGGGGCGAGTCCGGTCACCGACGGCGGCTCGGGGTCGGTCGGCTCGGGCAGCTCGACTTCGAGCAGGCCGATCGCGGCGGCCGACATCAACGCCGTCGCCTCGCGGGCCGGCAACGAGGCGCGATGCGTCGTCGGACTCGCCGCGACGCTGATCATCGCCGCGGCAACGAGATTGGCGTCGAGATCGGTCAGCGACGGGCGCAGCCGGCGGGCGGCGGCACGCACACGACGATGCTGGTGGACGACGACATCGCGGACGATCGCGGCGTCGGCGGGCTCGAGGTAGCGCGACTCCCACCGGTACAGCCCACCGCGGCGACGATTGTCGAACGAGGTGGCGGTGATCGCCTCGAGGAGTGCGGGCAACTCCTCGGGCGACCCCTCCGGGACGGTGTCGAGAACGTCGCGCAGGCCGGTCGCGAGCTCGGCGGTGGTCTCGGCGAACAGTGCGTACTTGTTCGGGAAATGCCGGTACAGCGCCGGGGTGGAGATGCCGACGGCGTCGGCGATGTCGTCGAGCCGCACCGCGTGGTACCCGCCGTCGCTGAAGGCCTTCGCCGCGGCGTCGACGATCATGCGTCGCCGGTCGGCGGGACGACGACGCCGGGCGCCGGTGTCCGGGCGCGACGTCTGCGGACGTGCGGTCATGACGACAGAGCCTATCCGGAGACCGCGTTCTCGTGACAGATTTCGGCATCGACCGGCAAAACCGCAGGAGAGACCGGCTTGCGGATCTGATAAGTTAACCGAGATTCTCGTGATCTGCGTCGCATTATGGTAGTAATCTAGGCGATGGCACAGATGCGGGGGGCTGTGTCTACCGAGAAGCCGGCCTGGAGTGGGGAGAGCAGTGAGCGAAGAGATCACGCGCGGCGGAGTCATCACATCGGTGGACGACTCCGGGATCGGGCGCCTGACGATTTCTCGTCCGGAACGGATGAACGCCCTCGACGGCGGGGCCCATCAGGCGATCGAGGACACGTTGGCGGAGTGGTCGACTCGCGACGACGTCCGCGTGATCGTGATCGACGGCGCGGGCGGCAGTTTCAGTGCGGGCGCCGATGTCCGGGGCTTCGCCGAACAGTCGACCGCGGGCGGCGCCTCCGGGTTCACTCCGACGCAGGCGCGTCAGATCATCTCCGGAGGTTCTGATCTCATCCGGGCCGTGCGTTCGGTCCCGGTCCCGGTGATCGCCTCCGTCGACGGTGCAGCCGCGGGGATCGGTGCGTCGCTCGCACTCGGTGCCGACCTCATCTATACGACGGCCAGGTCGTATTTCCTGCTCGCGTTCGTCAACATCGGTCTCATGCCCGACGGCGCCGCCTCGATGTCGTTCGCGACGGCCGTCGGTCGCGTGCGTGCCAACGAGCTGGCGCTGCTCGGTGAGAAGCTGCGTGCCGCAGAGGCTCTCGACGCCGGACTCGTCAACGGCGTCGTCGAGGATCGTGCCGCGCTCGACGAGGTGGTCGGCAAGGTCGCCGGCAAGCTCGCGGGTAAGAGCGCTACCGCGCTCCGGCTCACGAAGGCTGCTCTCGACGCGCACACGATGTCCGGTTTCGAGGCCGCGATCGAACGAGAACTCGACGGCCAGACCGAACTGCTCCAGTCCCCGGAGTTCCAGGCGGCCATCACCGCGTTCGCCGGCGCCTCCAAGTGAGCGCCGCGACACGTCGGAATCGCTGTACCCCAACCGTTCCCGACCCCATCACCACCAGAGAGACAACGAGGAGACCGATCGTATGACCGCGACCGTCGACACCTTCAGCGACCTGGCCACCGAGCCGCTGCGTTCGCGCCGCAACCACTGGAACAACCAGATCCGCCGCCACGCCTTCATGACCCCGGACAAGCCGGCGCTGAAGTTCCTGGGCAACATCACCACCTGGAAGGAACTCGACGAGAGCAGCCGCGCCTTCGCGGCCGCACTGAGCCGCCGCGGCGTGCAGTTCGGCGATCGTGTGCTGACCGTCCTGCTCAACCGCTCGGAGTACGTCGAAGCGGTTCTGGGTGCGAACCTGATCGGTGCCATCCCCGTTCCGGTGAACATCCGGATGAGCCCGGCCGAGGTCGCGTTTCTCGTCAACGACAGCGGCGCGAAGGTGATCGTCACCGAGACCCTGCTCGCCCCGCTGGCCGACGCCGCGGGCGCCTCCACCGGAGCGATCGAGCACACCATCGTGGTCGGCGGTTCGGACAAGGACAATCACCTCGACTACGAGGCGCTCGTCGCCGAGGATTCGTCGGATCTCGAGGAGATAGACGTTCCCGAGGAGACCGTCGCGCTGATCATGTACACCTCGGGCACGACCGGAAAACCCAAGGGCGCCATGCTCACCCACACGAACATGCAGGCGCAGGCGGTCACCTGTCTGCAGGCCCTGCAGACCCGTTCCGACGACATCGGCTCGTGTGTTGCCCCGATGTTCCACATCGCCGGCCTCGGCGCCATGGCGCCGCTGTTCTACATGGGCGCCCTCTCGGGTGATCCATCCGCTCGGCGCGTTCGACCCCGACCACATGCTGGACACCATCGAGCGCGAGGGCACCACCTCGATCTTCCTGGTGCCCGCACAGTGGCAGGCCGTCTGTGCCGCGCAGCAGGCCAAGCCGCGTGATCTCAAGCTGCGCGTGATCAGCTGGGGTGCGGCCCCGGCGTCGGACACCGTCCTGAACGCGATGAACGAGACTTTCCCGGAGGCGCTCAACGTCGCCGTTTTCGGACAGAGCGAGATGTCGCCGATCACCTGCGTACTCGAGGGCAAGGATGCCCTGCGCAAGATCGGCTCCATCGGAAAGGTCGTCCCGGCCGTGACCGCGCGCATCGTCGACCCCGAGGGCAACGACGTCGCGCAGGGTGAGGTCGGCGAGATCGTCTACCGCGGTCCGAACATGATGAAGGGGTACTGGCAGAACGAGCAGGGCACCGCCGACGCCTTCGCCGGCGGCTGGTTCCACTCCGGTGACCTGGTCCGGGCCGATGAGGAGGGCTTCCTCTACGTCGTCGACCGCGCCAAGGACATGATCATCTCCGGTGGCGAGAACATCTACTGCGCCGAGGTCGAGAACGTCCTCTTCGGTCATCCGAGCATCACCGAGGCGGCGATCATCGGTCGCGCACACGAGAAGTGGGGTGAGGTGCCGGTCGCGGTGATCGTGCTCGCCGAAGGCGTCGAGGACCTGACGCTCGCCGACCTCGAGCCGTACCTCAACGAGAACCTCGCGCGGTTCAAGCATCCGAAGGACATCGTCATCGTCGACGAGTTGCCGCGCAACGCCGGTGGCAAGGTCGTCAAGCCGACCCTGCGCCAGAGCTACGGCAGCAAGGACGCCGGCCTGGCCGACTGACGCCGTCGTATCCACCGTCGTCGGACACCTCGGCGACGTCGACACCCTCCGACCTGGGCGCGAGCACTCGCGCCCAGGTCGTCGTGGTCTCGTCCGTCCCGACCACCGCCGGCATCGACGCGCCAAGAAACACGCACTAGAACACGTTCCAATTTTGTGGTTGAGTGACTACTGTCACGTCATGGCGGCAACCGTCGGAGTGAGTAGATCCTCCCGGTGCGAGACGTCGCCGGGTTCGAACGGAGGAGTTCAGTGAAGACAAAGGGTGCATTGCTGCGGGAGCACAACAAGCCGTGGGCGATCGAGGACATCGAGATCGGCGATCCCAAGGCCCACGAGATCAAGATCAAGATGGAAGCCGCCGGCATGTGCCACTCCGATCATCACCTGATGACCGGTGGCATCCCGATGGCCGGGTTCCCGATCCTCGGTGGTCACGAGGGTGCGGGCGTCGTGGCCGAGGTCGGTGAAGGAGTCACCGACTTCGAGGTCGGCGACCACGTCGTGCTGTCGTTCATCCCGTCGTGCGGCAAGTGTCCGTCGTGTCAGTCGGGAATGGCCAACCTGTGCGACTTCGGCGCCATGCTGCTGCAGGGCGAGGCGGTGTCGGACAACACCTTCCGGATCCAGACCGCCGCCGGCGAGAACGTCTACCCGATGACGCTGCTGGGCACCTTCGCGCCGTACATGGTCGTGCACGAGGCCTCGGCGGTGAAGATCGACAAGGACATCCCGTTCGAGGTCGCGGCGCTCTGCGGCTGTGGCATCCCCACCGGTTACGGCTCGTCGACCCGCAGCGGCGACGTACGACCGGGGGAGGACGTCGCGATCGTGGGTGTCGGCGGCGTGGGTACCGCGGCCCTACAGGGCGCGGTCATCTCCGGCGCCCGCAACCTGTTCGCCATCGACCCGGTGGAGTGGAAGCGGGAGCAGGCGCTCAAGTTCGGGGCCACCGCGGCCTTCGCCACGGTCGAAGAGGCGGCCACGGCGATCGCGGAGACCACTCACGGCGGCATGTGCCAGAAGGTGATCGTCACGGTCGGCGAGGTCCACGGCAAGGACGTCGACCTGTGGATGGGTATCACCGCCAAGGGTGGCACCTGCGTCCTGACCGGTATGGGCAACATGCTCGAGAGCGATGTCAACCTCAATCTCGCCATGCTGACCCTGCTCCAGAAGAATCTGCAGGGTTCGATCTTCGGCGGTGCCAACCCGAAGCTCGACATCCCACAGCTGCTGTCGATGTACAAGATCGGCAAGCTCAACATCGCCGACATGATCACCCGGCAGTACCGTCTGGACCAGATCAATGAGGGCTACCAGGACATGTTGGACGGCAAGAACATCCGCGGAGTCATCCGCTACACCGAAGAGGACTGGTGAGCACCCGGGTAACGTGACCCGATGTGTCTGTCCTTGATTCTCTGACGGAATGGCCCGTCGACCACGTGTCGGCGGCGATCATCACCCGCGACGGGGTCGCCGACCAGTTCGGCGACCCCGCTCGCGTCTTCGAGCTCGCCTCGGTCACGAAGCCGCTGGTGGCCTACGCGGTGCTCGTCGCCGTCGAGGAGGGAGCCGTCGAGCTGGACGACCCGGCCGGGCCGTCGGGGTCGACCCTTGCCCACCTGCTTTCGCACGCGTCCGGCCTGGCCTACGACACCCGCGAGGTCGAGGCCCCGCCGGGGGAGCAGCGGATCTACTCGAGCGCGGGCTTCGAGGTGGCCTCCGAGGTCGTGGCCGAGGCGACCGGTATCGAGTTCGGCCGCTATCTCTCCGAAGCCGTGTGCGCGCCGCTGGAGATGTCGTCGACGACGCTCTACGGGCCGGCCGGGCATGCCGCCCGCTCGAGCGTGGCGGATTTGGCGGCCTTTGCCCGCGAGTTGCTGGATCCGCGCCTGCTGGCGCCGGAGACCTTCGGGACGCTGACGTCGGTGCGGTTCCCCGGACTCGACGGATTCGTCCCCGGGTACGGCAAGCACCGTCCCAACGACTGGGGGATCGGCTTCGAGATCAGGTCCGAGAAGTCGCCGCACTGGACCGGGACGAGGAACTCCCCGCGGACGTTCGGGCACTTCGGTCAGGCCGGCACGTTCCTCTGGGTGGATCCGGCGCTCGACGCGGCCTGCGTCGTGCTGACGGATCGGCTCTTCGGACCATGGGCGAAGCCGCTGTGGAGCGAGTTCAACGATCGCGTCGTTGATGAACTCTCGTCACAGAACTGAATTTTTCTCGCAGGAGAAACTAGCGCAACACGTGCATCATGGGGCACAATTGACCCTACGAATGTGATATCCGCTGTCGCGAGGTGTGTTGGGGAAGACGTTCCTCGTCGACAACGGAGGTGAACAAGGTGCGCAATCTGAATCAGTTTGCGGACATGACAACAGGAGTGGTCTACATCCACTCGGCGCCGGTGGCGCTGTGCCCGCATGTGGAGTGGGCTCTGTCGTCGACCCTGAATGCGCGCGCCAACCTGAAATGGTCGGCACAGGATGCCGAACCCGGCATGCAGCGTGCCACTGTCGACTGGGCGGGTCCGGTCGGTACCGCGGCTCGTCTGGTGACGGCGCTGCGGGAGTGGTCGGCGCTGCGTTTCGAGGTGACCGAGAACCCCAGCGAGGGTGTCGACGGTGAACGGTTCTGCTACGTCCCGGGACTCGGCCTCTGGCGCGGCTCCGCGAGCGCCAACGGCGACGTCATCATCGGCGAGAACCAGTTGCGTTCGATGATCGAATCGCAGCCCGACAGCGCCGGTCTCGCCGGTGAACTCGAAGGCGCGCTCGGAACCGCGTGGGACAACGCGCTCGAGCAGTACCGCATGGGCGGTGCCGGCGCCGAGGTCACCTGGTTGCAGCAGCGGGTGGGTTAGCAGGGGGACGAACTACAACGAGAAGTGCCCCGGTCCTCGTGGACCGGGGCACTTTCGTCGTCTGTGCGACGCGTCAGAGCGGGATGTTCTTGTGGCGACCGCGGCGCGCGGGTGCCGCGGCGAGCGCCTCGGCGATGATGCTGCGAGTGTGCGCCGGGTCGATGATCTCGTCGACCACGCCAATGGACTGTGCGCGGCCGACACCGCCGGCGATCGCCTCGTGCTCGGCGGCGAGACGGTCGTGCAGGGCCTCACGCTCGTCGTCGGGCGCTGCGGCGAGAGCTTTCTTGTGCAGGATGCCCACCGCGGCCTTCGCGCCCATCACGGCGACCTCGGAGCCCGGCCAGGCGAACACCGCGGTGGCGCCGAGCGCACGCGAGTTCATCGCGATGTAGGCGCCGCCGTAGATCTTCCGGGTCACCAGCGTGACCCGGGGGACCGAGGCCTCGGCGAACGCGTGCAAGAGCTTCGCGCCGCGGCGGACGACGCCGTTCCACTCCTGGCCGACGCCGGGCAAGTAACCCGGCACATCGGTGATGACGATGAGCGGGATGCCGAAGGCATCGCAGAGGCGGACGAAACGCGATGCCTTCTCCGCGCTCTCGGAGTTGAGGCAGCCGCCCATCCGCAGCGGGTTGTTCGCGATGATCCCCACGCTGCGTCCGGACAACCGGCCGAAGCCGACGACGATGTTCGGCGCCCATTTGGCTTGCAGCTCTTCGAAACTCGAGATCTGGGTCTCGCCGTCGGCCGCGACACCGGAGTCGAGCAACTGCTCGACGACCGGGTGGACGTCGTAGGCGCGCCGATTCGACTCCGGCAGCAAGGCCTTGAGGTCGGTGTCGCCGGCCCGCGCGTGTTCGCGGTCGAAATGTCCCTGCTGGGTGAACGTCGACACCAGACGCCGTGCGCGCCACAGCGCGTCGGGCTCGGAGTCGGCGACGATGTGACAGACACCGGACTTCTTGCCGTGGGTGGTCGGGCCGCCCAGCGACTCCATGTCCACTTCTTCGCCGGTGACGCTCTTGACGACGTCCGGGCCGGTCACGAAGACCCGGCCGGCCGGCGCCATGATCACGACGTCGGTGAGCGCCGGGCCGTAGGCGGCGCCGCCGGCGGCGAAGCCGACGACCACCGAGATCTGCGGGATGTAGCCCGAGGCACGCACCATCGCCTCGAAGACCTGACCCACCGCGTGCAACGCCTCGACACCCTCGGCGAGGCGGGCGCCACCCGAGTGCCAGATGCCGATGACCGGCGCCTGTTCGGTGATGGCGGTGTCGATGGCGTTGACGATGTGCGCACACCCCACGACACCCATGGCGCCGCCCATGACGGTGCCGTCGGTGCAGTAGGAGACCGTACGGACCCCGTGCACCAGACCGACGGCGGCCTGGACGCCCGACTTGTCGCGCGGATGGAGCAGCGACATCGTGCCTTCGTCGAAGAAGTTGGTCAGCCGCAACAGCGGGTCGCGGGGATCGGCGGCTTCTTCGCGGCCGGCAACGGGAGCCAAGGTCGTCATCGATGTCTCCTGGGTGTCGGGGGGTGTGGCGGTGATTCTCAGTAGCGACCGAAGGCGAGCGCCACGTTGTGCCCACCGAAACCGAACGAGTTGTTGATCGCGTAATCGATCTGCCCGTACCGGGGTTCACCGTGCACGACGTCGATGTCGCATTCCGGGTCCAGGTTCTCGAGGTTGAGGGTCGGCGGGATGACGCCTTCCTCGACGCTCTTGATCGTCAGGACCGACTCGAGCGCCCCGACCGCACCGATGGAGTGTCCGAGCGCGGACTTCGGCGCGTACACCGCAGCATGCTGTCCGATGGCGGCGAGGATGCCCGCGGCCTCGGCGGTGTCGCCGATGGGGGTCGACGTCGCGTGCGCGTTGATGTGGGTGATGTCGGAGCGCTGCAGACCAGCGGTCTGCAGGGCCCGTGTCATGGCCCGCGCGTTGCCCTGACCACTCGGGTCGGGGGCGACGAGGTGGAATCCGTCGGAGGTGATGCCGGTACCGAGCAGGCGGGCGTGGATGTGTGCACCGCGTGCGCGGGCGTGTTCCTCGCGTTCGAGGATCAGCATCGCCGAACCCTCGCCGAAAACGAAACCGTCGCGATCCTTGTCGAACGGTCGCGAAGCCGCTGCGGGGTCCTCGTTACGGGTGCTCATCGCCCGCATCATCGAGAACGCGGCGATCGGCACCGCGTCGATGTGACCCTCGACGCCGCCGGTGACGACCATGTCGGCGTCACCCATGACGATGTGCCGCCAGGCGTGCGCGATGGCCTCGGCGCCCGACGAACAGGCCGAGACGGGAGTGATCACGCCGGCGCGTGCGCCGACGTTGAGTCCCGCGACGGCCGCCGGTCCGTTCGGCATCGCCATCGAGACGGCGAGCGGGGACACCTTGCGGTAGTTGCCGGTGCCCTCCATGGCCTGGACTGCGTCGACCATCGCGTCGGCGCCACCCTGACCGGTGCCGATGACGACCGCGAGGCGGTCCTTGTCGACGTCGGGTTCGCCGGCCTGCGCCCAGAGGCGCTTGCTCATGACGTGGGAGATGCGCTCGACGTAGGCCATCCGCCGGGATTCGATGCGCGTGACCTCCTCGGCGGGATCCTGGAGGAGACGACCACCGATGCGCACCGGGAGGTTGTACTTGGTGATGAAGTCGTCGGTCAGCTCACGGATGCCCGATTCGCCGGCCAGCAGGTTCTTCCAGGTCGAGTCGAGATCCCCACCCAACGAGGTGGTGGCCACCATGGAGGTGACCACCACACTCGGGAAGTTCCCACCCAGCGTGGAGTACTCGCGGAGGGAAGAGGGGGTCATCAGGCCTCGTCTGCCTCGACCTGCGCCTTGATGGCAGCTGCGGCCTCGGGGTTCTCGCTCTCGAGCTTCTGGATGTAGGCGACCGCGTCACCGACAGTGCGCAGGCCGGCCAGATCCTCGTCGGGGATCTTGACGCCGTACTTGTCCTCGGTCTGGACCGCGATCTCGACCATGGACAGCGAGTCGATGTCGAGGTCGTCGACGAACGACTTCTCGAGGGTCACCTCGGACGGCTCGATGCCGGTGACTTCCTCGATGATCTCGGCGATGCCGGCAATGAGTTGTTCCTGGGTGGCAGCCACTGTGTGGTTCCCTTTCGTCTTCCTACGTGGATGTGAGATTTCCGGAGCGCAGCACGGACGGAGAAGTCCGCGCGCTTGGACACGCCGACGTTGAGGCCGACGTTCCGGGGGTCGCGGACTACCCGCGACCGCTATCCAAGTTCGGTGATCTTCGCGATGTCGCCGGGCTCCTTGAGCGCCAGCGCGGGGGTGCCCTTGAGCTCGCGCTTCGCGATGCCCACCAGCGTCCCTGCCGGGGGCAGTTCCACCAGGGCGTGTGCCGAGTGGTCTCGCAGGTACGCCGAGCACAGATCCCAGCGGACCGGCCTGGTCACCTGTCCCACCAGCTTGGCCAGCGCGTCGGCGCCGTTCGTGACCGGCTGTCCGTCGGAGTTCGACAGCAGGGTCCGGGTGGGATCGGCGGGCGTGATGCGGGCGGCGGCTGCGGCGACGGCGTCCTGCGCCGGGGCCATGAAGTGCGTGTGGAACGCGCCGGCGACCGCGAGCTTGCGGATCCGGGCCTTCTCCGGCGGCGAGGCGATCAGCTCGTCGATCTGCGCGACCGCGCCGGCGGCGACGATCTGCCCGGCGGCGTTGCGGTTGGCGGGGACGAGATCGAGTTCGTCGAGACGTGCGAGGACGGCCGCCTCGTCGCCCCCGAGGACCGCGGCCATGGTCGTGGGCTGCAGGGCACACGCCTTCGCCATCTCCGAGCCGCGCAGCGCGGCCAGCGTGACGGCCTCGTCGGCCGAGATGACACCGGTGATCGCGGCGGCGGCGAGTTCGCCGACCGAGTGGCCGGCGACCACGGCGTCGGCGGGCAGTTCACCGTGCTTGCGCACCTCGTCGTAGGCCAGCAGTGCGGCGACGACGACGAGCGGCTGGGTCACGGCGGTGTCGGTGATCTCCTCCGCCGTGGCGGTGGTGCCGAGGCGTTCGAGGTCCAGACGGGTCTGTTTGGACCAGGTGGCGATCTGGTCACGCGCGCCCGGCAATTCGAGCCATGGCGTGAGCATGCCGGGTGTCTGAGATCCCTGTCCGGGAGCAAGCATCGAAAGCACGTGACCAGAGAACACCCTTTACCCGGGGGATGTGGGTGTGGAGAAGCATGAAGCTTGTCGCGGGCTTTTGTGGGGTTCCCACAAAGGAGACCTAGAGGTCACCTGGTTCGTCATCAGTCTGAGATTTGTTACCGAACCGTGTTCTTAAGGCTCCTATCAGCACAAACGGTGAATCGGACATGAAACCCGTGTGACTCATGTGGCAGATGTTGGCGATTTGTGCCGGAAGTGTGTCAGTCGACCCACCGTCGACGCGACCCTCAGAACGTAGGCATCGCGCGGGTTAGTTGGGTCACGTCCTGTGATTTCCGAAATTTTCTTCAGTCGGTAGCGAACCGTATTTGGATGGATGTACAGAATTCGGGCGCAGGACTCGACCGAGCCGCCGGAGTCGAGGTAGGCCTCGAGAGTGGTGCTCAGCGTCGCACCGCCCTCGGCGAGCGGCTGGACGAGGGATTCGATCAAAGCGGTCATCGCTGACTCGTCGCCGTTGAGCGCGCGCTCGGGTAGCAGTTCGAGACTGTGGACCGGCCGCGGTGCGCTCGGCCAGCCGGCCACCGCCTCGATCCCGGCCATGGCCTCGGTGGCACTCGAGTGCGCGCTGCCGAGGTTCGGCATGGTCGGACCGATCACCACCGGACCGTCGGCGAAGTGGGAGAGCAGTGCGCCGACGAACTTCTCGGTCGGACGGGCGGGACCGCTCACGATGGCCACCAGCACCGAACCCTGCACCACCGACAGGGCCGACCGGTCGAAGGACTTGGCCGTGTTGTGGATCGCCAGTGGCACCGACACGTTCTGTTCCGGGGGCGGCGTCCCGACTATCACGGTGGCCGGCGCATCCGAGTCCCAGTTGAGCGCCGCTGCGCGAGAGAGCAATTGTGGCCCGGTGTCGCCGCGGACCACCGCGTCGACGACGAGGGCCTCGAGCCGGGAGTCCCACGCCCCGCGTGACTCCGCGGCCGAGGCGTAGATCGCTGCCGCGGCGAAACCGATCTCGCGTCCGTAGCGCAGCACCGACTCGGTCAGCGCACGGAGCTGGGCATCGTTGCGGGCGAGGAGCGGCAGCCACTTCTCGAAGAACTCCATGGCCACGCGGACCATCTCGACGGTCTGCAGCAGCGTGATGCGGCGGGCGAGGTCCTGCGGGACCACCTGGAAGGCCTGGACCGTGAACTTCACGTTGCCCTCGGGGTCCTGGATCCACTCGACGAAGTTGACCACCGCGGTCTGCACGACGAGTTGCACACTCGCGCGTTGCGCGGCGTCGAGGTCGGAGAAATAGGGCAGCTGGTCCTGCATCGAATGGACCGCCTCGGTGGCGAGTCGGCCGCTGTACTGCTTGACCCGCCGGAGAAGAGTGTCCGGCAGCGCGTCGTGCACGGTGGCGGGGGCCGGTACGTGCGCGCCCCGCTCACCGAACACGTCAGCCGGTGGCTGCTTCCTGTTCACGCGCGCATCGGACACGACCTCAATCTAGCCCCTCGGCCGGGGTGGGTTCCCCGGCCGAGGGCGAGTGGAGGCCGTGTCCGTCGGCGCGACCGGTCAGGCGACTCCCGGATCGCTGGTCTGCTCGGGTGCGGCCGAGACGTCGTCGATCCGGTACCTGTCGGCGGCCTGCTTGGCCACCGACATCTCGATGTTGCCGTCCCGGGCGAGCGCGACGAGCACCGCGACGACGATGGACTCGGCGTCGACGTTGAAGAACCGTCGCGCCGCCGGGCGCGTGTCGGAGAACCCGAACCCGTCCGTCCCCAGCGTGAGGTAGGTGCCCGGGAGGTATGCCCGGATCTGCTCCTGCACTCCGCGCATGTAGTCGCTGACACCGACGAACGGGCCGGCGGCGTCGGCGAGCAGCTCGGTCAGGTACGCCGGTGCCGGCTCGGCGGCCGGATCACGCAGTACCTCGCGGTCGGCGCGGATCCCGTCCCGGGCGAGCTCGCTCCACGACGTGACCGAGTAGACGTCGGCGCCGACGTTCCATTCCTCCGCGAGCATGTCGGCGGCGCGCAGTGCGTCGGGCATGGTCACACCGGACACGAGGATGTTGGCCGGGTGTTCCTTGCCCTCCGGCGCCTTCTGGAACCGGTACGCACCCTTGACGATGCCGGTCGGGTCGAGTCCCTCAGGCTTCGCCGGCTGACTGATCGGCTCGTTGTAGACGGTCAGGTAGTAGAAGACGTTCTCCGGGTCCTCGCCGAACATGCGCTCCATACCGCTCTCGACGATGTGGCCGAGTTCATAGGCGAAGGCCGGATCGTAGGAGACGACGGCGGGGTTGGTCGCGGCCAGCAGCGGCGAATGCCCGTCGGCGTGCTGCAGGCCCTCACCGGTCAGCGTGGTGCGGCCCGCGGTCGCGCCGATGATGAAACCGCGCGCCATCTGGTCGGCGGCGGCCCAGAAGCTGTCACCGGTGCGCTGGAAGCCGAACATCGAATAGAAGATGTACAGCGGGATCATCGGCTCGTCGTGGGTCGAGTACGACGTGCCGACCGCGGCGAAGCTGGCTGCCGACCCGGCCTCGTTGATGCCCTCGTGCAGGATCTGACCCTCCGGGCTCTCCTTGTAGGCGAGCATCAGTTCGGCGTCGACCGAGGTGTAGAGCTGTCCGTTGCGGTTGTAGATCTTGAGGGTCGGGAACCAGGAGTCCATACCGAAGGTCCGCGCCTCGTCCGGGATGATCGGCACGATCCGCTTGCCGACCTCCTTGTCGCGCAACAGATCCTTGAAGACGCGCACGAGCGCCATGGTGGTCGCGACCTGCTGCTTGCCCGAGCCCTTCGCGGTGGCCTTCAGTGCCGAACTCATGTCGGCCTTCAGCACCTTCGCCTTGGTCCGCCGGCTCGGCAGGAAGCCGCCGAGGGTCTTGCGCCGGTCGAGCATGTACTGCAGCTCCGGCGAGTCCGTGCCGGGGTGGTAGTACGGCGGCAGGTACGGGTCCTTCTCGAGCTGCTCGTCGGAGATCGGGATGCGAGTGCTGTCGCGGAAGGCCTTCAGATCGTCGAGCGTCAGCTTCTTCATCTGGTGCGTCGCGTTGCGGCCCTCGAAGTGCTTGCCCAGCGTGTAGCCCTTGATGGTGTGGGCCAGGATCACCGTCGGCTGGCCCTTGTGGGTCATCGCCGACGCGTAGGCGGCGTGGATCTTGCGGTAGTCGTGACCGCCGCGCTTGAGGTTCCAGATGTCGGCGTCGGAGAGGTCCTTGACGAGTTCCTTCGTGCGCGGGTCGCGGTTGAAGAAGTGCTCGCGGACGAACGCGCCGTCGTTGGCCTTGTAGGTCTGGAAGTCGCCGTCGGGCGTGGTGTTCATCAGGTTGACCAGCGCGCCGTCACGGTCGGCGTGCAGCAACGAGTCCCACTCGCGGCCCCAGATGACCTTGATGACGTTCCAGCCCGCGCCGCGGAAGAACGACTCGAGCTCCTGGATGATCTTGCCGTTGCCGCGCACCGGGCCGTCGAGACGCTGCAGGTTGCAGTTGATGACGAAGGTCAGGTTGTCGAGGCCCTCGGTGGCCGCGAAGCTCGCGAAGCCGCGCGATTCCGGCTCGTCCATCTCGCCGTCGCCGAGGAAGGCCCACACGTGCTGGTCGGAGGTGTCCTTGATGCCGCGGTCGTGCAGGTAGTGGTTGAACCGCGCCTGGTAGACGGCATTCATGGGGCCGATGCCCATCGACACCGTCGGGAACTCCCAGAAGTCCGGCATCAGTCGCGGGTGCGGGTACGACGGCAGGCCGCCGCCCTCGCCGGCGTGGCTGTGCTCCTGCCGGAACCCGTCCATGCGGGCCTCGTCGATGCGGCCCTCGAGGTAGGCGCGGGCATAGATGCCCGGGGAGGCGTGGCCCTGGATGAAGATGTGGTCGCCGCCGCCGGAATGGTCCTTGCCGCGGAAGAAGTGGTTGAAGCCGACCTCGTACAGCGACGCCGACGAGGCGTAGGTGGAGATGTGGCCGCCCACGCCGACGCCCGGGCGCTGTGCGCGGTGCACCATGATCGCGGCGTTCCACCGGATCATCTGGCGGAATCGGCGTTCGACGTCCTCGTCACCGGGGAACCAGGGTTCGGCCTCGGTGGGGATGGTGTTGACGTAGTCGGTGGAGGTGAGCGCGGGGATCGACACCCGCTTCTCGCCGGCGCGTTCGAGCAGACGCAACATCAGGTACCGGGCGCGACCAGGGCCCGCGGCGTCGAGGAGGGCGTCGAACGAGTCGAGCCACTCGTCGGTCTCGTCGGGGTCGATGTCTGGCAGATAGGACGCGACTCCTTCACGGATGACCCGGACTCGTTGTCCGGCGGCACGTCCGTTCGAGCGGGGGCCGGTGTTCCCGGCGGCGCTCGGCGAGACGTCCTGTGTCGCTTGGTCCATCTGGTTGGTCACGGTGATGCCTACTCCCTCTGACAGGCCGAACTCGGGGTGGTGGTCCGACCGCATGGCGTCGGCACCGCACTCCGATGTGGTGCGGCGCCTACCCTCATCGTGCCCCATGTGGGGTGGCTTGGCACCGGGTGGATCGGTGTCGCGTGTCCCGATCGGCGTGATGCGGTAGCGTCCAGAAACGGTTACTGACCAGTAGGGGGAGTGGATGCCGGATCGAGGAGGCGCGGCCGACGGGCGGCGCCGGGGTCGTGCCGTCCGGTCGGCGACCGCGGCCACGATCGCACTCGGCGCGGCCCTGTCGGGGGCGTGCGCGTCGACCGTCGATGGCGCGGGGGCGCCGGCGCCCGGCGAGGTGGCGGTGTACCGCTCCGAACTGTCCGCCTCGGCGGCCGCGGAGGTGCGTGCCGAGGGTGTCGAGCTCTGCCGCGAGTCGATGGCGTCGATGGTCGTGATGGTCCGCGGGTTCAACGCCTTCGTCGCCCGGCTGAACGCGGCGCAGACCTACGCCGGGGTCGGGGATCTCGACGAGAAGGCACGTGCCAGTCTCATCGCCGGTGCCGACGGGATCCGCCCCAAGATCACCGAGACGTCGCCAGCGGACGTCTCCACGCCGGCGCGGGCGTTCCTCGCGTCGACCGCGCGCCTCGAGAACGCGATCAGTCGCGAACTGCGTGTCGGCCTGAACCCGGTGTCGAGCGAGTGGTCTCGCACCAAACAGCGCCTGCTCGATGTGTGCGGTACCTACACGCCGCTCCCGGCCACGTCCTCGGCCACACCTCGACCGTCGGTTCCCGCCACGACGTCGGCCGAGCGACCCGGGGGTTGACGCCGCCGTCCGCCTCGCGCCGCTGGGTACGGTTTGTTCCGCCCCGCTGTGGGTAACGATCGGGCGGGTCGGTCACGGAACCGGTGCGAAACGCCCGAAATCCCTGACGGCGTTCGGCTTGCAATGTGAGGCTCTAGGCTGTTGCCTATGCTGACAGGCGAACGGCGTGCGGGAGCGCACGCGGATTCGCCACAGACGACGCACAGAACGATCCACGAATCTTCAGGAGGTCACGCGCGGTGGTAGCCGCCACAGACGGTAGCAACGCCCAGAAACTGGGCTTGACCGCAGGCTTGGTCGTGCAGGAACTCGGCTGGGACGAGGACACCGACGACGAACTGCGCGCTGACATCGAGGACGCGATCGACGCCGAGATGGTCGACGAGGATGCCGATGACGTCGTCGACGTCGTGGTCCTCTGGTGGCGCGACGGTGACGGCGACCTCGTCGACGCCCTCATGGATGCGATCGGTCCGCTCGCCGAAGACGGTTTCGTGTGGGTGTTGTCGCCGAAGACCGGCAAGTCCGGATACGTCGATCCGAGTGAGATCGCCGAGGCGGCCCCGACCGCGGGACTCACCCAGACGTCGGCCATCAGCCTCGGTGACTGGTCGGCGGCCCGACTGGTCCAGCCCAAGGCCCGCGCGGGCAAGAAAGCATGAGCGGTGCTCTGCCTTCTGCGCCCCTGACCGTCGGTGACCGGGCCCCGGATTTCGCCCTGCGCGACCAGAACAACCAGCTCGTGTCGCTGTCGACCCTGCGAGCCGACCGCAACGTGCTCGTCGTGTTCTTCCCGCTCGCGTTCACCGGTACCTGCCAGGGCGAGCTCGGCTACATCCGCGACCAGCAGCCCCGTTTCGACAACGACGACGTGACCACGGTGACCATCTCGGTCGGACCCTCTCCCACGCACAAGGTGTGGTCCGCCGCGCAGGGTTTCCTGTTCCCGCTGCTGTCCGACTTCTGGCCGCACGGCGACACCGCGCGCGCCTACGGGGTGTTCAACGAGGACCGCGGCTACGCGAACCGCGGGACCTTTCTCGTCGATCGGGACGGCACGATCGTCTTCGCCGACATGGTCGGTCCCGGCGAGGTGCGCGAGAACGCCGTCTGGGACAAGGCACTCGGCGTCATCGGCTGAGTCGGCGCTTCTCCGCATCCCGCGCGATCGAGTCGAGTCGGTGCCATACGGAGTCCATCCCCGGTCGCTGCTCGGGTTCGAGATCCAGCATCCGGTCGAGCAGTTCGCCCAGATCATCGGGTAGGGCGCGGTTCGTCGGGAATCCGGAGTCGCGCGTCGTGGCCGACGTCGGGCGACGCAGAGTGCGCAGGCGTCGGATGCCCCGTTCGGACCACGGCGGGACCGCACCGTATGGTCGTCGTCCCGTCAGCGTCTCGAAGAGCGTGACGCCCAGGGCGAAGACATCCGCCGCCGGGGTCAGGGCGACGTCGACGGCCTGCTCGGGCGGCAGGTAACCGCGCGTGCCCGAGCCGTCTCGGCGCTCTCCGGGACGGCCGAGCAGACCGAGGTCGATGAGGATCGCCTGCCCGCCGTGCACGATGATATTCGAGGGCTTCACGTCCAGGTGAATCCAGTTGTGGCAGTGTAGGTATCGCAGCGCGGATGACAGCTGCACGCCGAGCTGCACCACGTCGTCGACACTCAGCGGGCCGTTCTCGATCACCCCATCCAGGGTGGCGCCGGGGATCGTCTGCATGGTGAAACCGATCAGACCCGACTCGTCCCGGGGGAGCATGCCGTAGCCGCGCACGAGATGCGGGTGGGCGAGTTCGGCGAGCGCGCGTCCCTCCCGACGGACGGACTCCGCGACCTCCTCATCGTGGCGTCGATGCCGTCGGATGACCTTCAGGACGCATCGTGTGTGGCGGTCGGTGTCGAACGCGTCCCAGGTGACGGTGCGCTTGCCGACGGCCAACGGGGCAAGTGGTTCGACACCGGGGAAACGTGGTGTCGGGTCGTCGGTGCCGTTGCGCTGCAACAGGTCTGACAGTTGCCTCATTGAACGTCACTCGCCGATGTGATCAGTCGGGTGCCGACGGATTCGACGGCGGGCAGCTCGATCACCCGATCGACGTGGTCGAGGACGACCGGGTCGTGGGTCAGGATCAACAGACTCCGATCCCGGTGCTCGGTCAGCGAGCGCATCAGGCGATGGGCGCCCGCCGGGTCGAGTCCGGTGGTCGGCTCGTCGAGGATGAGCAATCCGCCACCGTGGAGAAGTCCGCGTGCCACGTTGAGCCGTTGCCGTTGTCCGCCGGACAGGGTGCGGCCCCGCTGTCCGATGCGGGTGTCGTACCCGTCCGGGAGCCGGGTGATGAAGTCGTGGGCGTCGGCGCGTCGAGCGGCCGCGACGATGTCCGCACGGGTGGCGCCGGGTTCGCCGAAGGCGATGTTCTCGGCGACGGTCGCGTCGGACAGCAACATCTCCTGGGCGACGACGGCGACCGAGGCGCGGATCGACTCGCGCGTCACGAGAGCGAGATCGTTGTCGCCCAATCGAACCGTTCCCGAATGGGGTTGCAGGGAACCGTCGAGCAGGCGGGTCAACGTCGTCTTGCCCGCCCCGCTGCCGCCGACCACTGCGACGCGTTCACCGGGTTCGATCGTGAGGTCGAGGTCGCGCACGGCGTCGACGTCCCGGCTGGGATAGCGCGCGTGGACGTTTCGGAGCGCGACGCCCGCGGCCTCGGCCGGCAGTGCGACGGCGTGGGGCGGATCGGCCATGGTGGGCTCGTCGAGCAGTTCCTGTACCCGCTCGATGCCGGCGGTCGCGGCGAACAGCGAGGGCAGGAGGTTGCCGAGGTCGCGCACCGGGCGATAGCAGCTCCCCAGCAGAGCCAGGAACGCCAGGACTTCGCCCAGGGTCATCCGCTGGGTGGCGAGTGCCCAGACGCCGAGCCCGATGACCACGAGGACGCCGAGGAGTTCGAACAGGCCGACCATCGGCAGGAACACGGCACGGACCCGGCTGGCGACCAGCTCGGCGTCCATGATGGCAACATTCTGGCGCTCGTAGCGCGCGATCGCCGTCGACTCCTGGTTGTACCCCTGCACGAGGGCGGCATTGGCGAGGTGTTCCTCGGTGATCGCGCTGAGGGACCCGGCCCGACGCCGCCGTTCGCGTGATGCGGACTTGGTGTAGTCGGCGAATCGGGTTGCGGCCCAGAAGAACAGCGGTACGACGACCATCGCCGCCAGGGCGAGGAGGAGATCCATCCAGAGGAGGGCCGCCACATAGATGATCAGGGTCGCCAGCTGGCGGAAGCCCCAGGTCAGGTGGCGGACCATGAACGACTCGACCGTGCCGATGTCGGAGGTGAGACGGCTCATCACGTCGCCGAGCCGCAGATGGTCGAGTCGGTGGGCGGGCAGTGCCAACACGTGCGCGAACGCCTCGCGCCGCAAGGTGGTGAGGAATCTTTGGGAGATCCAGGTACCCAGATAGTCGTCGGCGCCGTCGACTACCGCGGCCAGCAGGTTGAGCCCGACGTAGATCGCCGCGATGTAGGGGAAGGGGCCGAGGTCCGCGGGCACCAGCACGTCGTCGACGAGACGCTCGAACAGCGCGATCTCGGCGACGGCGATCACGGCGGGGATCACCGACAGCATCAGGCTGAGCAGGAGCCACCACCGGAGCGTGCGCAACCGCGGGCAGAACGTGCGGAAGATCTGCAGGACGGTCAGGGTCGCGGAGTGCTGGACGAGGGGCTGATCGTCGGCGCGCGGTCGTAGCAGCGCGAAGAACGGTGACGGCGAGGGCATGACGGAGATGTCCATCCGGGTTCGTGGTGGTGGCCGTGCTCGCGGTTGCGAGAGCGGGCGGGCGGGTGGCCCGATCTGCTTCGGGGGAACAGATCGGGCCGCACCGCTTAATCGGTGGTGGTGACCGGCGGGCGACGACGCGGACGGCGGGGCGCGCGTCGGCGGTTGTCCGTGGACGTGTCGTGGGGACGGCATGCGCCGGGAACTGCCGGCGCGAGGGCGCAGAGGATGTTGGAGTGCGACATGAGAAGACCTTTCGTCGGGTGTCGTGATCGTTCCGCCGGTGGTCCCGAGCGGAACGGTTCTCACTGTCACGGACCCCGATGAGGTCTCCGTGAGTCGCACATGAAAGATCCTTCATCGTCGCCGACGGGTGCCGCCCCCTTGCGGCGAGTGGCATCGCGGAGTGGAAAAGGGGTTGCCGCCGAGCGGATTCGACGGTGTGATGGGCGAGCCCGTCGACGCGGGCGCACACGAGAGGAAGAACTCCATGCCGACCAAGGTGTCGCCCAAGGTGCTGAACTACGCATCGCACGTGGACGACAACACCCTGACCCAAGCGGCCGAGACCGCCCGGTTGCCGTTCGTGCACCCGCACGTCGCCCTCATGCCCGACGCCCACTTCGGGAAGGGCTCCGCGGTGGGCACCGTCATCCCGACGACCGGCGCGGTGATTCCCGCGGCCGTCGGCGTCGACATCGGCTGCGGCATGATCGCGGTGCAGACGCGCCTGCGCGCCGCGGACATCGACGGAATGGACCTCGGGCGACTGCGGAGGACGATCGAGGACGCGATCCCGCTGTCGCCCGGCAACTACAACCGCGGTCTGGACCGGTTCGAGTTCACCCGGCCACGCATTGATGCCCTCGCCGAACAGGCGACGAAAGACGGTGTCGACCTGTCACATTCGCCGAAGTGGCGGGAGCAGCTGGGCTCGCTCGGCGGTGGCAACCACTTCATCGAGCTGTGCCTCGACGAGGGTGACGTGGTGTGGCTGTTCCTGCACTCGGGTTCGCGGGGCGTCGGCAACAAGATCGCGCAGAAGCACATCAAGATCGCGCAGCGATTGTGCCGCCAGTGGTGGATCAAGCTGTCGAACGCCGACCTCGCGTACCTGCCGCAGGGGACCCCGGAACTCACCGCTTACCTGCGGGATCTGTCCTGGGCGCAGCGGTTCGCGTTCGAGAACCGCGCGGAGATGATGGACCGCTTCGTCGAGGTGTTCGGGAAGTGGTTCGCAGACAACGCCTCTGGTGGCGCCGCCGAGGGAAAGGGATCCTTGGAGGTGGACCGGATCAACTGCCACCACAACTACACCGTGCGGGAGACGCATGCGGGCCAAGACGTCTGGCTCACCCGGAAGGGTGCGATCGACGCCCATGAGGGCGTACGGGGCGTCATCCCGGGTTCGATGGGTACACGGTCGTATGTGGTGCGCGGCAGGGGAAATCCCGCGGGCCTGTGCTCGGCGCCGCACGGTGCCGGCCGGCGGTTCTCGCGGAGCGAGGCGCGGAGGCGGTTCACCGCCGACGATCTCGCCGCCCGGATGACGGGGATCGAGTACCGGCACGGCGAGCAGTGGGTCGACGAGATCCCGGACGCTTACAAGGACATCGATCAGGTCATGGCCGACGCCGTCGATCTGGTGGACATCGAGCACACCCTGCGGCAGATCCTCAACGTCAAGGGGACGTGACCGGTCCGGGTTCGCCCCGAACAGATCGAATCCCGAAGGTGCTGAGCACCTTCGGGATTCGTCTGTCGCCGCCGGCCGGGGTGTGGGGCCGGCGACGATGATCACTTGCCGGTCAGCTTGTCCTTGATGTTCGACGCGGCGTCCTTCACGTTCTCCACGCCGTCTTTGACGGCCGCGGAGAGCTGATCGCCCTTGCCCTCGCTCTTGAGCTGGTCGTCACCGGTCACATCGCCGGCGGTCTCCTTCGCCTTGCCGGAGAGGTCCTCGGCCTTGTTGCCGACCTTGTCGCTGAATCCCATCGTGACTTTCCTTTCATTTCTTTCTCGGACGACTGCCTCGGACGAGGCGGTCTGTCGGTCTGTGTCGGTGTCATCTGTCGAGGTGGATGAAAGCCTGGACGTGGACTCCGGAGTCGCCGAGCGCGGTACGGATGGCCGTGACGGTCTCCGCGACGGGCGCGGTGATCTCGTCGAAGCTGCGATTCGGCGTCGCCGACACCTCGAGTCGGATGATGCTGCGCGACCGGTCGTCGATCGCCTTCGCGGTCACCTTCTGGAACAGCGGGTTGCCGGCCAGTTCCGTCGCTGCCGCGTTCGCGATCAGTTTCGGTGCGACGGTGAGCGCTCCGGTTTGATCGGAACCGTCGAGCAGGGCGTCGTCCACTGCGCGGGGCCGTACGTTGGTGGCCAGCAACAACAGGCCCCAGCCGATCGCGACCACGGTGACGCCGGCCAACACCCACACCCACCAAGACGCCTGGGCGGCGTCGAGAGCGGCACGCTCGTCGAGACGGTCGACCCACCCGGCCACCGGTTGGGCGTCGACCTGCGAGGCCACGGCCGCGGCGCCGACCGCGATGAGCAGCAGTGCCACGAGTCCGATCGACAGTCGATGTGCGGTTGCGGGAAGACGGTTCATCGGACGCTCCTCGGTCCTCGATCGCGCACGCGCACCACAACCCGCGGTGACGAGGCGAGATCGGCCGCCACGGCGGCGACCGTGCTGTCGATGAGGGCGGGGTCGACGACCTGCCTCCGCACCCCGACGGTGCAGGTCACCTTCCGTCGCGTCACCACGGTGTCGGCGTCGAGTACGCCGGGCAGGTCGGACACGGCGGCGCTGCAGCGTCGCGCGACGTCTCCGGGACGGGTCCACATCCCCCCGCCACCGGCGAGTTCGAGGTGGGTCCGGCGACGAGGCTTGACCGCGATCCACAGCAGAACGAGGCCCACCACGATCAACCCGATGGCGGCGGGCCACATCCAGTTCTGCCACTGCAGTTCTGCGACCCACTGCGCGGCGGTCACCGACCACGGGCGACCGTCCAGCCAGTTGGCGTCGACGGCGATGTCGCGTACGGCTGCCGCGCCGAGCGCGATGAGGGTGAGCCCCAACGCTGCGCCGGCGATCGCGGCGCCCGGGAGGGCGGCGGGTGGGAACACGTCCCCCGGATCGGGTTCGTGCTCGTGAGGTGCGAGATCCGGTGCCGGTGCGGTCTGCGTCATCGTCGTACCCCCGTGTCGATGCTGATGGTCGGAGTGAGTGCGTCGGTGTTGTCCGGGTCTTCGGGGCGCGGGTCGTTGTCGTGAACGTGGTCGTCAACGTCGTCGTATTCGGGCTCGTCGACGACCGGCGGCAGGTCCACGTAACCCTTCTGCAGGCGTCGGATCGCTTGTCGTGGCTCGAACTTGGACACCGTCACGTCGACGCGCAGCGGGACGATCCCGGCGAGTCGCTCGACCTCGGCGGCGACGTGATCGCGTGTGCTGCGGGACACCTCGGCGACCGCGCACGGCCATTCGAGGGCGAGGGACAGAGTGATCCGGGCCCCGCCCGCATGAACGGCCGCGTCGGGAAAGGACCGCTCACCGACGACCCCCAGAACCGACCCGACGCCACCGCGATGGCGGACGACCCCCGGGATGTCGAGAGCTGCTCGGGCCGCGATCTTCTCGATCACGCGATCGGCGACGGTGAGCGTGCCGGGCGGCGAGTCACCCGCGGTCGGATGCGCATCCCGCGCGGGCCCGCCGGATTCGTGCTCAGCCACGACCCCGGCTCCGCAGGAGTGCCCCCAGATCGATGGCCCCGTCCCGGTTCAGTCCCAGCACGAGTCCCGCGGCGCCCAGCACGACGGCCAACAGGAAACCGGCCAGCCCGCCGGCGACGGCGGCCAGAGCGAGGAGCAGGCCGACGAACAGGCCCACGATCGCGTTGTTCATTGCGGTTCACCATCTTTCGGAATCGGAGTCGGAGTCGGCGTCGAGGTGACGCTGATGTCTGCCACGGTCACCGTGACGGGTCTCGCGGCGAGCTCCTCGGTGACATCGCGTACCCGCGCGGCGGTGCCGTGGAGGTCGTACGCGGCGTCGACGACGATGTGGACCTCGCCGTGGTCGTCGGCGAGGGACACGCCCGGGACCCGACGCCCGGGGAGATACGTGGCGATCTCCCCGAACAGGCCGCTGTGCAGGTCACGGACGCCCGGTACGGCGAGGACGGCGGTGGCGAGGCGTTCCGCCAGCGGGCCCCCGTCGTCGGTCTGCGCCGCCGGGAGGTCCGACGTCATCACTGGACCCGCGGCGTGGTGTTCGACTCCTGCTCGTCGTCGCCGAACGCGATGTCGTGCACGGTGATGTTGACCTCGGTGACCTCGAGGCCCGTCATCTGCTCGATCGCAGAGACCACATTGCGTCGAATGGCGGCTGCGAGTTGGTGAATCGCGACGCCGTACTCGGCCACAATCGAGACGTCAACGGCGGCCTGACGCTCGCCGACCTCGACCTCGATGCCCTGGGTTGTGCTCACCGTCGTGCCCGGCAGGACGTCGCGGACCCGGCCGACCACGCGCTCGGTGGTGCCGCCCAGGTCGTGGACACCGTCGATCTCGCGCGCGGCGATGCCGGCGACCTTGGCGACCACGATGTCGGCGATGGAGGTGCGTCCCCGGTCGCCCGACGAATCACGGCGGGCGAGGGCACGGCCGGCGGCGGCGTCGGTGGCGTCGGTGCGCGACGCGTCGACGGTGGCAGCCTCGTCCTTGGTGGCGTCCTTGGTGGTGGTGGTGGCGCTTGCGGACATGTCGAACTCCTTCGGTCGTCGTGTCTTCTTCGTAGACGGACCGCGTTCGGATGATGCGCGATCGCAAAGGCTGTTCACGATCCGTCTGTAAGGTCAGTCGGGACGGACGGGGGGAGTTGCACGCATGAATACCGGTGATTCAGCTCACAGACAGCCGCTCGACCTGTCTGCGCTGACCCTTTCGGGGCTCGGTGATGACGAACTCGCAGGCGCGGCCGCAGTCGGCGACACCGAGGCGTTCGACGTGCTCGTCCGGCGCGTGACCCCGGGTCTGCTGCGATACATGCTGCGGATGGTCGACGGTCAGCAGACCGCCGAGGACCTCACGCAGGAGACCTTGCTCGACGCGTGGAAGGGGCTGCCCGACTTCGCTTTCCGGAGTAGCTTCCGCACGTGGATGTTCGCCATCGCGCACCGCAAGGCGGTGGACTACCACCGCCGCCGACGCGACGTCCCGTTCGACGACGAGCGGTTCGCCGAACTCGAGGCCGCCGGACCGCTGCCCTCCGACATGGCCGAACGGAGTCTGCTCATGGATGCCCTGCGCGCCGAATTGGACAATCTCCCCGCCAATTCGCGCGCCGCGTGGTGGCTGAAGGAAGTCGAGGGGCTTACCCTCGAGGAAATCGGACAGGTGTTGCGCATCACCACCGGATCGGTGCGCGGTCATCTCCAACGGAGCCGGAAGTTCCTGTCGACCCGTTTGGCGCCGTGGAACCCTGGTAAACCGAGAATCACACCGACGGAGACCGTCGACGACGCGGAGGGAGGCGAGGTCGGTGCCTGACAAGCACGGACGCGACTTCGAGGCCACCGACGTCGCCGACGCCTGGCTCGTCGAGGCGACACAGCAGATCGCCGCCGACGAACCCATCGGTGACGTCGATCGGCTGATCACCTCGATCTCGGGCAGCCTGCAACGGATTCGGCGGCCGGCTCGGACCCTGGCGACCGACGAACTGCGCGTCAACACGAGCGACCGCGTCGTCAAACAACTCATCGCCGTGCGCACCCGCCGCGAACTCGGCCGCCTGACGGTCTTCGTGTCGGTCGACGGCACTGGCGACACCGTCGACGGCGTGCGCGTCGGCCTGATCGCCCGGTACGCCGACGACCTGCCCGCGCTCTCCGACGAGGTGCGCGACATCGTCGACGACGTGCTGATCGACACCCTCGGGACCGAGAGCAGTGCTGCCGCCCGACGCAACATCTCGGTGCGCTGGCAGGACGTGTACACCCGAGAGTGGTTGAGCCGGTAGCGGTTCACAGTTGCGAGTCGCGATGGGCGCGCGGTTAGGGGCTATGTTATCGGTTGCGATCGACTACATAGGCGATCTTCGCCATCGAGCTAGTTTCCCGGAAGCGTTCATGCTGATCTCACCGTCGCGCTTTGGGCGCGTATGTGCCCAGTGTCGATGTCACAAGCGCGGCGGCCACGGCCGCACACCTCGCGACCCGATGGCTGAATACCGGCAGCTCGACGTCGGACGTCGTGACGGCTGGGTTCACAGGAGAGTGATTGTTGACTTGGACGTCGTCTCAGAGACACACGGGAGTGCGGGTTCTGAATGTGGGCAGGGGTCGAAGACAGGGCCTTGATCGCTTCGCGACGACTGCGGCGGCAATTTTGATGCGCAGGAGTTGGCCTTCACGTGCGTGCCATGTCAAGAAAGCCTCAAGATAGACACTATCGGTGGGTCCTTTCACGGACCGCATCGAGAAGCGGGCTAGTTGCCGCCTCCGAATGGGTGATGATTCTGTATGGCGCGTTCCAGACGGCGCTAAGTGCTCGTTCGTATATCTGAATCTCTTGTTCGGTGAAGTTCTGGCCGTCTTTAATCTCGAGCACCATGTTCGTATATTGGGTCTCACTCAAGCCATAAAATCTAATTGAGTGGATATTGGCCGAGGCTATAATTCGCGCTGCGATCTCGTCCCTGGCCTCGGCATGCGCGAGGGTTGCGTTGTTCTTTGCTTCATTTCGCACGATCTCAAGAATTTCGTCGACCTTGGTTTGATGGGAGCGCGCTGGCGTAGCGCTGGGTGTCGCCTTCGCCTTCGATAGTTTACGTTCGAGACTCGGCCAGGAATTCTCAAAACGCTCTGTAACCGGAGCTTCGTTCTTTTCAAGAGCCCTGGCAAGAGACCTCGCTAGGCTGCGCAGGCCTTCTTTTTCGAGATGGATGGCCTGGAACTGACTGAGAGTGGATGGAAGGTCGCTCGTATTCGTGAAGTCGACCATCACTGGGACGACTCGACCACGCTCGTCATTGACGAATCGTTGTCCCAAAGCGCCGGCCTCGAAGTTCAGCCACTCACGGTCTTTGTTCTCAAGGGTAACTACAACTATGCCGAACTGAGCAGCGGTCAGCTTGGTGTTGACTTCATGTAACCAACCCATGCCAGCCTGGATGCTTGTCGACGATGCCCAGGGCTCGATGTCGTCGACCAGCGTCGGTAACCACTCTTGAATGACCTGGGCTACTGCTTTGGCTAACTCGCCAGACCAGCTCACGAAGACAGTTTTATCCGTAGGCATGGCGCTGAGGTTAGCAGCGAGTTCGACCAACGTACCCCTGCCGCGCGCGCGGAGACTGTCTCTCCAGAGACTTCGGTGCTAGCACCGAAGCGGCATGACAAGCTGCGGGATGGTAAAGCTGCTGCCATTTACATTCTGGAAGGCCAAGTGCTGCGCGGTTATAGCTTAGTGGAACGGGGCAGCTACGAGCTCCCGAAGCTGGGCAAGGAACCACCGCCCGTAGATGGCGGATCAGTGGGTTCGGTGGGCTCGGTAGGAGGATCAGGGTCTACAGGCTCCGGAATTACAGGCGCCGGAATGGTCCAGAGACCAGCGCCCGGTCCGGGGCCAGCCGCCCAGCCTGTACCGCCGATCAGGCGCTCAGCTACCACACCATTGGCTCTCACTACCTCGGTCATCTGGGTGGCGATACCGCGGCCGGCGGCGCGATGTATGAGACGGACCCAATCGCCCTCTTTCAGGTCCGTCCGAACGACGGTGTGACACCACATTCCTCCGGGATACGGGTTATTGGGAACTTGTTCGACCCAGGTGTCGAATGGTGCATCCCCTATCCGCGGACCGTGCCAGGTTTCCTCGGGCGCGTCGCCCCACGGGTAAGTATTCGCTGGTTTCTCTGAATCGCCCCGGGTTTGCTGGAGGCTCGGTTAGTTGGTTCCAGCGTTTGCGGGGACCGGGTTCTCACGGTAGCTGGTGACGGTGTGGGTCGACCAGTAGGCGCTCTCGTACTCGACGGGTGGGACGTGTCCGATCTCGCCGTGCAGGCGGCGGTGGTTGAACCATTCGACGTACTCAGCGACGGCGATCTCGACCTCGCCCACACCTGCCCAGCCGCCTCGCGGGCGCATCACGGGGTTACGGATGCATTCGGCTTTGAACAGCGAGTTGAACGCCTCAGCCATCGCGTTGTCGTATGAATTCCCTTTGGAGCCAACAGATGTCACCGCTTCGGCTTCGGCCAGTCGTTCGGTGTAGCGGATGGCTCGGTATTGCACTCCGCGGTCGGAGTGGTGGATCAGCCCGGCCACGTCGTGGCCGGCACGCGACCGTGCCCACAATCCCATGTTCAGGGCGTCGAGGGCGAGGTCGGTGTGCATGGTGGTCGAGACCTGCCAGCCGACGACCATCCGCGAGAACACGTCCAGGACGAACGCCGCGTACACCCAGCCCGAGTGGGTGCGGATGTAGGTCAGGTCCGCCACCCACAACGCGTTCGGTGCCGCCGCGGTGAACTGACGGTTGACCCGGTCAGCCGGCCGGGGTGTTTCAGCTCCCTCGCTGCGCGTGGTCTTGCGTGTCTTGAGTCTCGCTATCCCTTGCAGCCCATCGGCTTTCATCAATCGCTCGACGGTGCAGCGGGCAACACTATGGCCCTGTCTGCGCAATTGGGCATGCACCTTGCGGGCACCGTAGACGCCGAGGTTGTCGGCATGCACCGCGCGGACCTGGGTAAGGAGCTCCCGGTCACGCACCACACGAGGCGCCTCGGTCTTCTGGGGGCTCAGGTGGGCTCGTACCGTGGACGGAGCGATCTGGGCGGACGTATCGCGCAATGCCGCACAGACCGGATCGACTCCGTGTTCATCGCGGTGAGCCGCGACGAACTCCACGATCAGCGCTGTGGGCGGTCGATCTCCGCCGCAAAGAAAGCCGAAGCCTGCTTCAAGATCGTGTTCGCTCGCCGCAGTTCACGGTTCTCCCGCTCCAACGCCGCGATGCGGTCAGCGTCCTCACTCGTGGTGCCCGGGCGGACCCCGCCGTCGATCTCGGCCTGACGAACCCAATTGCGCAACGCCTCGGGATGGACTCCGAGCTGATCGGCGATCCGCTTGATCGCACCTCTCGACGAATCGGGATCTCGTCGCGCTTCACATGCCATCCGGGTGGCCCGGTCCTTGAGTTCCTCACTGTACTTGCGTGGTGCTGCCATGCTCTCCATCCTTCACAGGTTCGAGAGCCTCCGACAGACCCGGGGCGGTTCACTCGTTTACTTGAACGGCAATTTTGTTGCCCTGTTTCACGTCGGCGCAAAACCGGGCGTTGTACGAGACGGTGGCAGCGGGATCGGCAGACGCTACGCCGACTCCGCTAGTTAGGGCGATGCCCGCAATGGTCAGGATGGTGGCGGTGAGGGCTCTGGACAAGATGTTCCCTTGTGATCGGCTGCAAATATGAGTCCGGGATCGGTCGATGAACTAGGCGACGCTGTAGGTGATTTCAGCGCGTAGTGGCTTCCTTGATTGCCTCCACAACTCGTACACCGTGCTCAATGACGCCACCTGTCAACGGGTAGGACGATTCGACGGTGACGGTAATAGCGCCGACAGTCTGGGGTTATCAGTCCACGGTGGGACTGTCGTGAGAACGGTGTAAGTGGCCTTACCGCCCTCGGTGTGTCGGGGGCAGGAAGGTCGCATCATGACCGACACTCTTGTGGCTGTGGAGCCATCTGATGAACACGATGACGGGATCGTCGAGGTGCCTGCGGACCGCAGCGTCGATGAACGCGAGCTGGTCCGCCAGGCCCGGGAGGCCGGGGGTCCGCCTGACCGGTCCGGATGGGTTGCTCAAAGCGATGACCAAAACGGTGCTCGAGACGGCGCTCGATGAAGAGATGTCTGAGCATCTCGGTTACGACAAGCACGACCAGCGTGGTCGCGGGAGTGGCAACTCGCGCAACGGGTCTCGGTCGAAGACCGTGCTGACTGATGCGTGTGGGCAGGTCGAGATCGATGTCCCGCGGGATCGGGCGGGCACCTTCGAGCCGCAGATCGTGAAGAAGCGCCAACGCCGCTTGACTGATGTGGATGAGGTGGTGTTGTCGCTGTATGCCCGTGGGCTCACCACCGGTGAAATCAGCGCCCATTTCGCCGACATCTACGGTGCTGCGGTCTCCAAAGACACGATCAGCCGGATCACCGACCGGGTGCTCGAAGAGATGGCCACCTGGCATGCCCGTCCGCTCGAACGCGTCTACGCCGCGGTGTTCATCGACGCCATCCATGTCAAAATCCGCGATGGGCAGGTAGGGCCCCGGCCGATCTACGCCGCGATCGGGGTGGATCTGGCCGGGCATCGTGACGTGCTCGGGATGTGGGCAGGTGAAGGCGATGGTGAGTCGGCAAAGTACTGGCTGGCGGTGCTTACCGAGCTGAAGAACCGGGGTGTAGCCGACATCTTCTTCCTCGTCTGCGACGGGCTAAAAGGCCTGCCGCAATCGGTCGGGGCGGTCTTTCCCGACACGGTGGTGCAGACGTGTGTCATCCATCTGATCCGGGGCACATTCCGCTATGCCGGCCGCCAGCACCGCGATGCTATCGCCAAGGCGATCAAACCGATCTACACCGCCCCCACCGCTGCAGCCGCGGCCGAGGCGCTGGATGCGTTCGACGCCGAGTGGGGGCACCGGTACCCGGCAGCTATCCGGTTGTGGCGCAACGCATGGCAAGAATTCATACCGTTCCTCGACTACGACATCGAGGTCCGTAAGGTGATCTGCTCGACGAATGCGATCGAGTCACTCAACGCCCGCTACCGGCGCGCAGTGCGGGCTCGTGGGCATTTCCCGAACGAGCAGTCGGCGCTAAAGTGCCTGTACCTGGTGACCCGGTCGCTCGATCCGACCGGCACCGGACAGAAACGATGGACAATGCGGTGGAAACCAGCACTCAACGCATTCGCCATCACCTTCGCCGACCGCATGCCGGCCAGCGAAGACAACTAACCGAAAACGCCACTTACACCGTTAATCTGATACTCCCTCCACGGTCACCTCCTCACGGTCTGAAGAGACATCCGTATGAACGCCAGGTTGGTTAGCGGCTTCGTGGAGGGCATTGGCCCTGTGTTCGTTCATTCTCTCGACGTTTGAGGGGGTGGCGAGGGTGGCGTCGGTCATGCTCACGGTCCTCCGTGAAGTGTAGAAGTCGTTGAGAAATCGTGTGTTTAGAGTCCGAGCCAAGTGCGACACCGGCCATAAGGGCCTGCAGTTCGTCGACTTCGCCGCCGGTCGCCAAAGTGAGTGCTTGGGCGACTTCGCGGCCAAGTTGGTGGAGTGCGTCGGAGCGTTCAGGGTCAACGGACTCTTCCGGTTGCCAGACAGCGTTATGCAAAGACTCGGCATGGTGGTGATGGGTCCTTGTCCGGAGAGGTCCGAGGCATGGTGGATGAGGGTTTCGCCGCGTGGGCAGTCTGTGTGTTGGCATTGCGCCGTCTCGCCCTCCGAGGTTGCTACCTGGACGGGAACACCGAACAGTTGCACAGACTGTCGCAATCGAGGCATGTCCAACAACAGCGGAACATCAAATTGCTGCGTTTTCCTGGGGACACTGGTGCGCGCAAAGGGATTCGAACCCCTGACCGCTGGTGTGTAAGAGCGAGCTCATGTGTTCGAGCAGGGTCGGCGATGGTCGCCTCGATCGGCTCTGACCAGTGTAAACAGGCTTTGCCGGTCGGTTCCGTATTGGCTTGGTCGTGCGGTTCTTGGCACACTCTCGGCACACTGCGGGGATTCGGGTGTCCTGCTGGCGACGGGGTCGCTACGGTTCCGACATGGACTGGGGCACGTTGTCGTCGTGGATCGCGGCCGGGATCTCGCTCGCGTCACTCGGTGGTGTCATAGTGCGGGCGTGGTGGACTCGCTCGACGGTCGACTGGGAGTTCGCCGGCGAGGTGCGGCCGGCGCAGGGTGGTCTGCGGTTCGCGGGCACGGTGAGCAACTTCGGCGACGGGCCGGCGCACCGTGTGGTGGTCTACGTGCATCGGCCGGGCGCAGACCGGGCCGAGCGGATCGGGTTCGCTGCGTTCGTCGAGCCGGGTACCAGTGTTGAGTGGTCGACGGTCCTCGCGCTCGACGATCTCGACGACGGTGCCACACTGTCGGTCGGGTGGACACCTCCACCGATCCGCCGGCGGTCCGAGGTCGAGACGCCGAGATGGCCGATAGTCACTGAATCGGTGTGGTCGCCAGATGCCGAGATCGCTAGGGCCGCAATGGGCAACCGACGGCGGTACGTCGCCGAGCACGGTGCCGAGCATCGCGAGACATGGACACCTGGTAGTGAGTTCGACGACGAGGCGATAGGTGATGGTGATTCCTCGCGAACGTGACCGCCGGTCACAGCTGCTGCCAACTGCGGAGGCAGCGAAGCAGGCCTACCTTGAGGGGCTGAGTTCCCGACCCGGGGCGGCCAATCCGTACGCGGGTAGACGGGTGTTGCTGAGCATGTGGGCGTTCGGTAATCACGAGGCGCGGCGTATCGCGTGGAGAGAGTTTCAACAGCGGGAGGCGGAGCGGCGACGACGCGGGCTCACCGGGCGAACAAACGACGAAAACAGACCGAACACCCGGGTCGAGCGTCGACAGTGAAAGAGTCTCGTTGCGCATCCTTGGTGGGTGTGTGGCTTACGGTCGCTAGCAGTAGTCGATGGCTTCAAGCCCGGATAGGCCCACACTGGCAAGAGTCGTGACGAGAGCGTCTAGATCCTCGTCGTTACCGGCGTAGATCACGACCCGTGCCCCGTCTGTGATGACTCTGCCGTCGTCGTTGACTCCGGCCTCACACGCCGCGGTTACAAAGGCGCGGTCACCATCGCCTTGGGGCGATTCGCGGATCTGCCAGTGTTCGCCGGAGTCTTTGGTGCAGATCGTCATGTCGGTCTCAGCGTTGCATGCATAGCCGAGTGTTGTCAGTGCTGTGAGGACCGATGACACGGCGGCGGGCTGCTGTTGGGTCGTGGATGGGGCGGAGCTTGTCGTCGTGGCGTGAACGCTAGTGGTGGTCGGAGCGCTGGCGAGTTCTGTTGTCGGTGGGGTCGACGTTGGTTCGTCGGTGGAGCATCCTGTCGCTGCAAGTAGCGCGAGTGCCACGGCAGCGGCGGTTCCGATCAGTTTTGTCAAGACGCACTCTTCCTCTGACGATGTTCAGCGAATCGTAAACGACCGATAGAAAGGCACTGGCCTGGTGCCTTCTAGGTGTGTCACCTTCTAGGGGCGATCTACGAGTCTGATCCTGTGACAACCGTCGCAAAGCGAACGGTCAGTCGTGGCGAACGATCTGGGCGTCGATGCCGTAGTCGTTGATGAGGCTGTGCAGACGGGTTGCTGTGTCGTGGTCGACGGCGAGGTCGATCGCGTAGTCGGGGATGCGGACGAGGTAGCTGTGGCGGCGGATGGTCGCCGGGTCGGGTCTCGTCGTGTTGCTGGCGTGGCGGACGCGTGCTGCGCGCACGGTGTCGCGGCCGATTCGGTAGTGGGCGGCGAGGTCGGCGTCGGTCCAGCCGAGTGAGGCGAGTCGCTGGATCTGGGCGTCGCGTTCGGTGCGCCACGGTACCGACCCGTATTCGCCGGCGGCGTCGAGGCGGGCGCGGAGGACGTCGAGGAACTGGGCGGCGATCTGGTCGTCGTCCTCGTCGTCGGGTGGCGGGTATCCGCCGTGGCTTGTGGTCATCGTGGGTTCCTGTCTCGCTGGAGGGCTGGCAGATCTATCGGTCGGTGGTTGCTGCTCGTGCGGCAGCGGTCCGGTGCCCTCCTGGTGTGGTGCTCGCGATCGCTTTGTGGTTGAGGTCGACGTGGGTGGTCGCCGAGTTCGTGGGTGGCTGGTCGTCGTCGGCGTCTCGCCTCGGTTGGTGGTCGGGTTCGGTTCTCCGCTCGTGCCTCGCTCCGCTGCCGCGAGAACCGCTCCGGTCGTCCCTCCCTCCGCGAACCTCTTGCCTCGTGGTGAGGGCGTGAGATGCCTGCTTGGCGTTCCTGTTGTGATAACGGCCGGCGTAAATCGTGGAGCGCCAGCGGAGCGATTTGGGGCGGAACGGAGCGACGAAGGAGCGGAGCAGAAACGCGACCAACCATGTCCTGTCTCACTTCCCGAGTCTCAGTCCCACCCCTAAGGGTGTGGGGTGGGTGATACTGGTGACCGTGGGGTGAGACTTGGGTGAGACTATGGTGAGACTCATGAGACTTTCCGCTGAGCGACTGCGGACGAGGTAAGGGAGTAGCGGTCACCCGACTTGACCACGTTTCCGTTCTCTACCAGTGCGCTTAGGCGTTTGTAGACGGTCGCCCTTGGGATTCCGGTTGCATCGGTCAGCTGCCCGGCTTTGACGCTGGGAGTCTCACGGAGCGCTTCAACGATGAGACTTTCTGACTTAGACACAGGACGGAGAGTCTCACCCCCTCGTGAGACACAAACGAGGGTGCTGCGCACGTTCTCGGACCTGCCCGGCATCGCATCCTCGGATACTTGATGCTCGACGAGTTGGTAGCCGTGCGAGCATCCCGACGGGGCGTCCTTGTGCTTTTCGCAACGGACCGTGACTCCGAAGTTCTTGCCCTCCTTGATGCGCAGATCGGACCAGACGCCGCCGTCCCATGCGGTCGCCCCGCGCGGGTTGTTCCCGTCACGGCCGGTGTGGTGGATGACGAGGACCGTTGCGCCACTCGCTTCGGAAATTTGCTCGGCGGCCGCGACGGCCTTGGCCTGGTCGGTGTTGCTGTTCTCTTCCATGCCGATCGTGCATTTCGATCGGGTGTCGAGGATGACGAGCGCGGCATGAAATTGTTCGGCGAGTGCGGCGGCTTCGGCGACGTCGGTGGTCCTGGTATCGAGTTGGACGGGCAGAGGTAGGACGTGAAGCGTCGGTTCGAGTGCGCGGGGTTCGATGCCGTGGTGTTCACACCACGCGAGGATTCGAGCACGCAGTCCTGCCGCCCCCTCAGCGGCGACGTAGATGACGTGCTCGGGTTCACCGACCCTTTGCCCGTCGAGGTCCGTACCAGCCGCTACGGAGCAGGCAACGGCGATCGCGAGAAACGATTTGTAGCTGCCGGCGGGACCGGCTAGCTGGGCGAGGGTTCCGCGGTAGAGCAGCCCGTCGACGAGGGGCGTCGGTATGCGGAGCTCGCCGAGCGACGAGAGCGTGAGCAGGCGATCGGCCAAAGGCGCGCGCATGGAGCGTCGCGGGCGATGCTCAGAAGGGCCGTCGTCCTGAGCTACGGGTTCCTCGGGAAGCGGTACGTGGTGGGGGCCGATGAGGTCGACGTCGGGTGAGTCGACGGTGGTTGTCACAGCCGCAGTGCTGACCGCGCCGGCTTGTCGGCGTTCGAGGACTTGCCGGGCCTCGTCGATCTTCCGGTCGCCGTGGCTGTCGAGGTTGCTGCGTTCGGCTCGCCGCATGTCATCCACGACGTTGCGGCGCGGCTGGCTGCGGCGTTGACGTTTCGCTGCGTGTGGGCTCATCGCTGGGGCCTCCTGCCGTGGATGGCCAGGCAGGCGCGACAGGCGCGAACAGTGCGACCTTCGGAACGCCGGACTATGCGAGTGTTCCCGGGGGTGTAGCCGTGGCCGTGGGCACAGTGCGTTCGCCGGGCCATCGGGTGCCGTCCGTTCTGGACGGTGAGCCTGCCGAGATCGGCGGGGGTGCCCCACGTCAGGTTCGCGAGCCGGTTGTCGTCGGCTCGGGAGTTGCGGTGCAGTGCCTCGTGGCCGGGCGGGCACGGGCCGGCGAACGCGGCCAGGATAAGCCTGTGGACGCGGAAGCTGCGCTTGGTGTGGTCACGCCCGTAAAGGCTGACAACGAGGTGGCCTTTGCTGTCTCGCGCGGGTGAGATCAGTTGCCCGGTCCGGCGTGTCGCGTGTCCGATCGCGCTGACCATCGTGCGGTCGAGTGATCGGATGCGGCCGAGGTCCGATACCTCGTAGACGCCGACGTAGCCGGGGATTGCGCGCCATTCCTCGAACGCTGTCGGACGGATAGACTCGGCGTTGCCTTTGTTGGAGAGGCGTTCGGGGGCCGGCAATTGTTGCCGGCCTTCGTTGTTGGGCATCGCGTCACGCATCCTCGATGCCGAGTTGCCGGCGGACGACCGCGGCCGGGATGCGTCGGCGCCGGCCGACCTTGATCGACGGAATATCACCGCGCTCGACGTGCTCATAAGCCGTGATTCGGTTGATGCCGATCAGGTTCGCGTACTGGACAACTGAGATCGTCGGCTGTGTCTTGACTGCCCAAGTGGCGGTCTCGGTGTTGCCGAGTGCGACGATGGCGCGGCGCGCAACGTCGAGCGCGTCGACCGTCGCCGGATCGAGGCTGTCGGTGGGAACCTTCGCGATCGCGTCGAGTGCGTCAGCGAGGTCGATAGCTGGTTCGGCAGTTCTGGGCATAGCGGGGCCGTCCTCGTAAGGATCAGGTCGCCCGGCCCCTAGCCAGCTGCGAAAATTGGTGCCGCCGGTTCGGGTTCGGGTGACCTTTCGACCGCCCGGCCCCTCGCCTGCAGCGTTGAACGTTCCCGAATGTATCAGACCTCGGCGCTATGGTGTCGGCATGACGCGACGGGCCGAACCGATCACCAAGCGCACCGCGAAGAACGGTGCCGCGAGCTATACGTTCCAGGTCGATGTGGGGAGTAAACCCGATGGCGGTCGGCTGCGGCAGCGGTTCACCTATCGGACGATGGCCGAGGCGCGACGCGAATACCGGCGCATCGCAACCGAAGTTTCCGCCGGCACATACGTTGTGCGGCACGCGGTTACGGTCTCCGAGTTCCTGACCGGATGGCTCGACGGTCGCCGCGACATTCGGCCGGTCACGCTGGCTGGCTACCAGCAGGCACTGAAACCCGTGATCGACCAGCTCGGCGGAATGCAACTGCAGCAACTCACCAAGTCGCACGTCGACGACCTCGTGGCGTGGCGCATGGAATCGGGGCGGGTGCCGGCGCGTCGCCTGTCCGAGCGGGCCGCGCAGATACTCGCGTTCGTCGCGAGCCATGTCGACGGCGTGAGCTATGCGCAGGTCGAGGCCGAGTTCGGGGCGAACGCTGGCAAGTTCCTCGACCGGCTGCGCGAGGGTGGGCACGTCGACCGGCCGGCGCGTGGCCGCTACGTCGCTGTCGAGGTCGACGACGACGCCGGGCAGTCTGCTGGGGTGAGCGCGAGGACGGTCGTGACGATGCTCGTGCAGTTGTCGGCGGCGCTCGATGATGCGATGGCGCAAGGTCTGGTGGCGCGTAACGTTGCTCGGCTCGTCGAGCGGCCTAAGGTGGCGTCGAGGGAGATGGCGACGTGGACGCGGGAGCAGGCCGCGGAGTTCCGTACGCACGTCGAGTCCGATCGGCTGTACGCGCTGTGGTTGCTCACCTTGTGCGGGCTGCGGCGCTCCGAGGTGCTGGGCCTGCGGTGGGATGCGATCGACTTCGACGCTGGCACCGTGGCGATTGTGTCGGGTCGGGTGATCGTGCCGGGGCGGGGCACCGTCGAGGGCGACCCGAAGTCGGCGCGGTCTCGTCGGGTGTTGCCGGTGCCGGCAGACGTGATCGCCGCGCTCCGATCGTTCAAGGCGGCGCAGGCAGCCGAACGCCTGGTCATCGGGCCTGACTGGCCCGATACCGGGCTCGTTGCGGTCAACGGTGACGGGTCACCGATCCGGCCGGAAACGTACTCGAGCGAGTTCGCCCGACAGGCCAAGGCTGCGGGTGTGCCGGTGATCCGGTTGCACGATGTGCGGCACACCGCGGCGACGATGATGCTCGACTCGGGCAACACGGTGTCGGCGACCGCGAAGTGGCTCGGGCACGATCCCGGCATGACGTTGCGGGTGTACGGACATGTCTACGACGACGCCCTCGAATCCGCCGGCGCATCGCTGCTCGGGTCACGGGCGGCGAGCGAATGACCCATACGTGTCGATCGCTCGTCGAGGCGGAGGTGAGCAGATGAGGCGTGCTCCTCGTCACAACTCAGATCGCATAGGGGTGATCAACTGCTCGTGGAAGCGACACAGCGACCTCGCTCACGACATCGGACGACTCCGAGTCGACAAAGACACTTGGGTCGCCATCAAGGCACAGCTTAGGCGCGCTGCAATAGGCACCATTCGTGACGAGGACTGGGAGTATCCGTGCGAAAGCACACGTGGTGCGATCGGCGAGATCCGATACGACGAGGAGGCTGAGGTGGAGGCAATCTACTCGGATCGCGTGATTACGGAAACGACTACGGTCAACTACCGCGTCTACTTCAATGAACCAGTGCTGTGCCCAGAGGAGTTGTGGGGCATGGGTGCGGGTGCGAAGAGTCTGCACCCTGACTACGTCGGGACCGAGCAGCAGGCGGACATCGATGTTGCGGTAGGTCGCACGAACTCGACATCGGCGACTGGTAGGGAACTACTCACATTTCCGGTCTAGATGTACCCTGCGCGGCTTGTTACGGTTAACCTGAACCGCATGGACGCAATCGACGCACTAGAAGCAGACCTTGCGGATGATCCCTACACCCCTCTCCGCGAGCATCTTGCTCTGAATGATGACCAATTGCTTGAGGACTTGGTCGCTATGCGCAAGGCGAAACGACTCACTCAAGACGAAGTCGCTGCCCGTATGAACCGATCGAAGACTGCAGTGTCCAACTTTGAACGGCTGGGCGCTGACCCGCACCTTTCGACAATTCGTCGCTATGCGGCGGCCGTCGGGGGAAAGGTCAACACTAGGCTTTCAGACTTCGATGAGGAGCTCGACGAACGCGCTGCCGCTGAGACCCTGTCTGTGTCGGTTCGGAAGAGTGATAGCCCCGCCAAGCCAGAGCGTGGCCCGATCGGTGTATGGGAGTTGGTGTAGTGACCGCCTTCCCTGCGGTCGAGGACGCCCTGTTCACGGTGTTTGAGCGCAGGGCCTCGCACCACCATGAAAACACCGGCGAGACTCTCCCTGACACCACATTTCAGTTGTCGGTCAACGTCCAGCCCGAGAAACTCGGGATACGCATTCGGATCGTCGACGAGTACCGGGACGGAACTGCTTCGGTGGACGTTGCGGTGTTGTACTACTGGGAGCGAGATGTCACTCCGGAGGACGACCTCAATGGCTTCGTCGAGGAGACGGCGTTACCGCAGGTCTTATCGTGCGCGTCGGCGACTCTGATCGACACAGCACGCTCGATTACAAGCGACGAGGTCCCGTTCTACGGCCTCAGTGGGCTTGAGGGCATACGGAAGAGTTTCCGAAACCGTAAGAAGGGTCTGAAGGAGATTCTTGCTGAGTCGAACGCTCGTCGCGAGTCCGAGGATCTCGATGCCGACGGCGAAGGTGCCGTCGACAACGACAAGTAGTGATGAACCGCTCGGAGCAACGGACAGACAAGGCCAGTCTGGGCGAGGCGGATTGGCGGTCATCCACCGCGCGTTGGCACAGTCTCGGCACACTGCGGGGATTCGGCACGCTGGTCGCGATCACATAAACTTACCGCCACCTGCAACAACACTGGTGCGCGCAAAGGGATTCGAACCCCTGACCGCTGGTGTGTAAGACCAGAGCTCTACCGCTGAGCTATACGCGCGTGCCGCGCTGACGAACGTGGCGCTGCGCACACGAATTTAGTCGCTCCGATGCCGAGCGCTCAAACCGGGTCTGGCCGAGGCTGGGTGGTCGGGTCGCCAGCCCTTCGAGGCTCGTCGCTTTCGCTCCTCGCACCTCAAGGAGCAAGGAGCTCCTCAGGGAGCAGGGGGCAGGTCGTTCTTTCGGTTAGGGAGCGGAGGTTTGTCGATGCCCCCGGACGCCAGGAGTTGGGACCGGGGGACCGGGGGACTTCAACTCGACCGACAGACTTCGATCGAAGTCTGACAGTCGAGTTGAGGTCTGGCGGTCAGGCGAAGACGGGCGGGAGGGCCAGGACCATCACCGCGCCCCAGATGACGTGGGTGATCGCGGGTGCGAGGACGCCAGCGGTGCTGCGCCGCAGGATGGCGCAGACGGTACCGAGGACCGCGCCGGCGAAGCCGAGCATCACGTTGCCGCTGGCCATGGTGACCAGCACGTAGATGACCGTCGACACGAGGATCGGATTGTGCGGGCGGGCCGCCGAGTAGACCGAGCCGCGGAAGAACAACTCTTCGGCGAGGCCGTTAAGCATTGTGATCGCGGTGACCACGGCGAGGCTGCCGAAGTCGGCGAAGGCCAGCACCTGGTTGGCGAGGTCGCTGACGCCGGGGATCATCCGTGCCACCAGGCCACCGAGCACGAACGCGCCGCCCACGGCCAGGCCGACGACGACGCCGAGTCCGATCGCCCCGATCCGGTCGGGCGGGCGCGAGGGGGTGGGGCTGAAGGCACCGAGCCGCAGCGGTCCGGAGACGAACGCACCGACGATCCACACCGCCGCCAGACCGATGGTCAACGGGTAGAACGCGGCGTCACCCGGCTCCACCCGTAGGGAGATGCCGAGAACCACCGCACCGATGACGAGGAAGACGCCGACCAGCCAGCGTCGTCGGATGTAGTGGGCGCCGGGATCGGGGTCGCGGTCCGCGGCGACGGAGTCGTACAGGTCGCGCGCCAGTGAGGTCACCAGCACATCACCACCTAGTTCGATCGGTCAGGAAATCGGTCGATCAATGGTCACCGGTCACGACGCTACATCGGCGCGACTCGGTCGGAGGACTCCGACGACCTTCGTGGCCACCCCGAGGGACGTGCCGATCGTCTCGACGACGCTGCGTTTCACCCGCAGCCAGTCGCCGCCGGCCCAGGCCGGGTCGGTGTCGGCGAGGTGGTGGAGGTCGTCGAGGTCGCACACCGAGCGCGGATACGGCGACCGCACGGACGCGCGGACGGCCTCGCGCATCGGTGTCAGTCCGCCCTCGGGCGGCGGGACGAGATCGCGGATGCGGTGCTCGGACGCCGTCATCGGGTGGTCGAGGGAGGTGACGAGCTCCTCGGTGAGCGACGCCGGGACCGGCACCAGCATGCCGCCGACCCGGCCCGCGAGCCGGGTCGAGATCCCGAAGACCGGTAGCCGCAGCCTCGGCATCCGGATCGCCGACACGTACTCGTGCAGGATCGAGATGTAGCGTGCGCTGTCGGGTCCGGAGATGTCGTAGTTCCCGGCGGGCAAGACGGAGGAGTCGCACGCCGCGGCCAGATAGTGGACCGCGTCGCGGATGGAGATGGGATCCATCTCGTTGGTGATCCAGTCGGGTTCGGGGATCACCGGCAGTCGGTCGGCCATGTAGCGAATGATCTCGAACGACGTCGAACCCGCGCCGATGACCACTGCGGCGCGCAGCCACACCAGTTCGGGCCCGCCGTCGACCACCAGTCCGTCGGCGACGTCGGCGCGGCTCTGCAGATGGGTGGACAGTTTGTCGTCCGACGGCACGAAACCGCCGAGATAGATGATCCGTCCCACTCCGGCGTCACGCGCGGCTTCGGCGACGTTGCGTGCGGCGTCGCGGTCGCCGTTCGCGAAGTCGGCCTGGCCGATGGCGTGGACGAGGTAGTAGATCGCGTCGATCTGGCCGGCGTCCGACATCGCCTTCTGGACCGAAGCCGGGTCGTCGGCGTCCATGGTCACCATGCTGACTTGGTCCGACCAACCGAACTTGGCCAGCTTCCGGGTGTCCCGCGACGTGACGACCACGTCGTGTCCCTGCTTGAGCAATGCGCACACCAAGCGGGAACCGACGTACCCCGTGGCGCCAGTGATGAGAAGTCGCATGACACCGACGGTAGAGAAAATCGGCGGAGTCGGTCGGCTCGGGTGCGTTCATGTGACAGACACGGTGCCGATGTCACGGTCGGGTAACGGCGTCGGTGACGGTCACGGTTGCGCGACGACTGCCCGTCGGTACCGTTCGGCGACCCGGTCGTGGTACTCCGCGGCGGCCACCAACTCGGCCCGGAGTTCAACCGGTTCGATCACGGTGAAATCCGCGCCGAAGGCGTACAGCCAGCGAGCGATCTCCGCGAGCGACGTGCTGTACAGCGTGATCTCGCAACTGTGCTCGTCGCCGGACTCGAGTGCACCCCACGATTCGTGGACCATCGCCGACACCGCGTCGAGCGAGGCATGGATACGCACCCGCGCCGTCGCCCGCCGGTAGACGGACCCGAGGCCCCGGAGAACGAACGCCGCCGCGCCGCCCTCGGGTGGTTCGCGCGGGGTGAAACGCGGTCCGGTCGGCACCTTCGGTTCCATCCGGTCGACGCGGAACGATCGCCAGGCGCCGCGTTGGATGTCGAAACCGACCAGGTACCAACGGTTCCCGTTGCGCACGAGTCGATAGGGTTCGATCTCGCGTCGGCTCTCCTCCCCGTCGTTGCGCCGATAGTCGAACCGTAGCCGCTCGTTCCGATGGCACGCGGTCGCGATTTCGGTGAGCCGGTCCGCGGACACCGCGCTCGCCGGCGCGGTACGGGGCACGGCCTCGATCCGCAGGGCGTCGAGTCGGTGGCGCAGCCTCGACGGCATGACCTGACGCAGCTTCGCGAGCGCGCCCGCCGAGGCCTCCGCCATGTCGGCGACCGCACCGGTCGTCACCGCGTCGAGACCCAGGGCGACCGCGAGGACCTCCTGGTCGTCGAGCAGCAGCGGCGGCATCTCCGCGCCGGCGCCCAGCCGGTAGCCACCGCGCGAGCCGACGTTGGCGTCCACCGGGTAGCCCAGTTCGCGCAATTTGTCGATGTCGCGCCGCACGGTGCGGGTGGTGATGTCCAGGCGCTCGGCGAGTTCGGGACCCGACCACTCGCGTCGTGTCTGCAGTAGCGACAGCAACGCGAGCAACCGCGCGGAGGTTTCCAACATGTGCCCATCCTGCCCGACGATGCGGACAGGTCCGGTCCTTGTTCGTCGCGTCGTCCCTGTAGGGGCGCGGTCAGCAGGTGATCTGCGATTCCGGGTCGGTGGTGTAGTCGAGCCAGCGGCCGTATGCAAGGCCGCCGATCTGGTTGCGCATCGTGCAGATGTCCTCGAGAGTGCGGCCCGCGACGTAGTAGACCGCATAGATCGGAGTGCCGTCATCGCTCACCTGCTTCAGCGACGGACACGACTGATCTGTGCGCAAGTAGCTCGCACCCGGGTACTGGTTCAAATAGGACTGCACCTCGCCGGGGTAGGTCCCGGGTGCGGTCGCGTTGGCGACCACGACGATCCCCGTGCCGTCGCACGCCGGCCGGGTCATCGGCACGGTGAGACCGAGATCGCCGGGGACGATTGCGGGTTGAGGACTCGCCGACGGCCGGGGTGCCGGACCCGGCTGCGACGCGGGGCCCGGTTGCGAAGTCGGTCCGGGAAGGGGTGTCGGTTCGGCCGGCGTCGGCGTCGTCGGCTGGGGCGCCGCCTCGGTGGTCGTGGACACTGCGGATGCGTCGGCGGCTGTGGTCGCCGGGTTGTCCCGCTCGGTCGTGATGATCGCCCAGGCAACGACGCCGGCGCAGATCAGCAGCACGACGGACGTCGCCACGACGATGGGAACGAGAGGTGACCGGCGGCGGGGCGGTGTGGTCCAGACCGCGGCCCGGGTGGCGTCCCACGGCCCGGCTGGAGCGGCGGGTGTCGATGCCGACGGGGTGGCGGGCACGACGGTGGGGGTTCCGGCCGGGACGATCGTCGGCGCGCCACCGAGAGGCTCCGACCGCAGGGCGGCGCCGGCGTCGGCGACCAGCGCTGCCGCCGAGAGCTGGCGCTGCGACGGATCTTTCGCCATCCCGCGGGCGATGACGTGATCGATCGCGGCACCGAGGCGCGGCGGCGGGGCGGTGAGGTGGGCGGCGATCAACCGCTCGATGGTGGTCGCCGAGGCGAACGGGTGCACTCCGGCGAGACATTCGAACAGCACGCACGCCAGCGCGTAGATGTCGGCGGGCGGCCCGACGGCATCGTCGCCGAATCGCTCCGGCGCCATGTAGCCGAAGGAGCCGACCGCGGTGCCGGTGCTCGTGAACCGTGTGTCGGTGTCGGCCTGTGCGAGACCGAAATCCACGAGGTACGCGAAGTCGCGATCGTCGACGAGGATGTTGTCGGGTTTGACGTCCCGATGGACCAGGCCGGATCGATGCGCAGCATCCAGGGCGTCACCGATCTGACCGACGATCCGCAGCGCGCGTTCAGCCGGCAGAGGTCCGTCCTGCAGGAGCAGGGTGCGGAGGTCGCGGCCGTCGACCAGGCGCATGTCGATGAACAGGCGCCCGTCGATCTCTCCCCAGTCATGGATCGGGATGACGTGTGGATCGTTGAGGCGGGCGGCAACGCGCGACTCGCGGTGGAACCGGTCACGGAAAGCCGGGTCGTCGGCGACCTGAGGGCTGAGCAGCTTCAGGGCGACGACCCGGTCCTTGCGGGTGTCGGTCGCGCGGTACACCTCGCCCATTCCGCCCCGGCCGATCAACCCGTCGATGAGGTACGGACCGAGCCGGTCGCCGGCGCGCACGGATGCAGACACGCGGACAAGCGTAGGGTGCCCGGGTCGTTCGCCGGGGCCGACACCGCGCATTGTCCTCCGTTCGGCGGGTCCCGGGATCCGCAGATCGGTCCCCGATACGGTTGAACCGAGTGACCCGCCGGCGACCCTGATCGCCGATCCAGACCCGAGGAGAAACGATGGCGACGACGATCCTGCCGATCGACGAGGTGACCGAGGCTCTGATCGCGCAGTGGGGCGTGATCGGCGAACTGGCCCGCGCGCTCGACGACGACGCGTGGTCGGCCCCGTCGGTTCTGCCCGGCTGGACCAATGCCGACATCGTCGCCCACATCGTCGGGACCGAAAGCATGCTCGACGGCCGCGACGTCGAGGCCACCCGTACGGTCAGCGCCCTCGACCACGTCCGTAACCCGATCGGCGAACTCAACGAGAAGTGGGTCGACCATTACCGCCCGAAGCCGCGTGCCGAGGTGGTTGCCGCCCTCGACGAGATCATCGGCGTCCGGACCGAGGCGTTGAAATCCATGTCGCAGAACGACTTCGATGCCGAGGCGATGACGCCCGCCGGGCCGGACACGTACGGGCGATTCATGCGGATTCGGATCTTCGACTGTTGGGTGCACGAGATCGACCTGCGTGACGGCACCGATCGTTCAGCCGTGGCAGAGCCGGGCCCGGCGTCGTTCGCACTCGACGAGATCGGCGCGTCGTTGCCCTTCGTCGTCGGGAAGCGAGCCGATGCACCGAAGGGCAGCACCGTCCTCTTCGACATCACCGGGGTGTCTCCGCGGACCGTGCGAATCGCCGTCGGGGACCGGGCGGGCGTCGTCGACGAGTTCGACGGCGGCGACGACGCTGCCGACGTGCGTATCCGGCTGGATGCGATGAATCTTGCGCGGTACGCCGGCGGCCGACGGGATGCCGATCCGTCCGCGGTCGAGTTGCACGGCGATCAGGCTCTCGGACAAGCGATCCTGAGCCGGATGAACTACGTGATCTAGTCGGGTGGCCCTTTGCGGCTCGTCTTGATCCGCTTGCGGTTTGTATCGCTTTGCGGGACAAGTCGCAACCGGATCAGGCGGCCGAACGGCTCAACGCATTTCTCACCGTGGTCACCACCTGATCGCCGCGTTCGACGATGTCGGCCCAGGTGAAGTTCACGACGGTCCAGCCCGCGGCGATGAGCGCATTGCGCTTTGTCCGGTCTCGCTGAAACGTCGTGACATCGCGGTGATAGTCGAATCCGTCGATTTCGACAGCCAGCTTCTCCCGGGTGAAGGCCACGTCGATGACATATCCCTCGGCGCTCACGTTCGGTGTCCAGCTCACTATGCCCGACTCGCGAAACAACGTGGCCACGATTCGCTCCGCCTCCGATCGCGCCGTCGCCGAGAAGTCGCAAGTACTGAGTGATGGCCGGAGAACCATGCCGCCCGGGGTAGCGCAAGTGCGCGGCCTGTAGGTCGGCGAGTTTCACCGAGCCGGAGAGAAGCGCCGAATCGAGGACAGCGATTCCGAGTTCGGCGGAGGCGTCGAGGACGGTGAGCGCCGCTGCAGTGACCCTGAGGTCGGCGTGCGTGGTGACGTCGGCGTCGGTCAGGCGGCGGTGCCGGACCACCGCAGTCGCCGACGAGCGCGAATGCGCTCCGTGAGAGCCGGTGAACACCAGGTGTTTTCGAGGTTCTTTCGGGTGGAGGCCCAACCACCAAGCGGCGGCAACCCCACCCAACGCGGCGTCGAGCTCACGGAGAGCACCGCGATCCGTGCCTGTGCGCGCG
>NZ_JAMBDT010000033.1:0-47750 GCF_025143765.1 Gordonia sp. p3-SID1431 | reverse complement strand
GGACTCCATACGTGTCTCACCCGGCCCTTCGTGGCTCGTCGCTAACGCTCCTCGCACCTCAGGGACCAGTTGGGTCTGTGCTTCTTTCGGATCAGGGAGCGGAGGGGTCAGGTCCCGAGGATCTTCGCCTTCTGTGCGGCGAACTCGGCCTCGGTGAGGATGCCCTGCTGGTACAGGGCTCCGAGCTCCTTCAGCGCCGAGATGGTGTCCGTCGGGGTCGATGCGGGCGCCTGCTGCTGAGGCGGCGGGGCGTACTGGGGTTGTGCGTACTGTTGTTGTGCCCGTGGGTCCTGGGCAGCGGCACCCTGCTGAGCCCATCGGCTCGCCTGGCGTCGGGACACCCGGTTGCTCACCGCCGTCGCGGTGCCGGAGATGACGGCGGTGCGGGCGACGCCGCGGAGAAGTCCTGGCATGGTCTGTCCTTTCGAGGTTTCAGGTCGGTGGTCGCAGTGCGCTACGCGGTCGGAGCGGCCGGCGCCGCCTCGTCGGCCGCATCGAGTTGGGCGAGCAGTGCGTTCACCGGTATCCGGCCCGAAGCGACGAGCTGTCCGCCGCCCTTTCGGACGGCGGTGGCGAACGGAGCAGCCCATGCGTTCTCCCAGACGAGGACGGCCGCGCTCGACCCCGGATCGATCACCGTGGCCGCCTCCGCGAGGTCGGAGTCGTCGAGCAGGGAGGTCGCCGCGCCGTCGAAGATCGCGAAATCAGCGCCGAGCGAGTTGATCTCGAGCCGGGCGACCGTACCGTCGGCGTCCTTGGTGATGAAGACGATGTCGATCAGTCGCACGATCCCGCGGTCGATCAGATCGATGAGATGTGGAAGTGCCTCACCGGTCGGCTGCTTGCCCGTCCACTCGACCACGATGTAGTCGATGGGTCCGAGTTCGCGGTCAGCCGTCTGGTCGACACCTGCTTGGTCGTCCAATTCCTTCTCCCTGTCTCGTGCCGTCGATGTGACCGTCTGGCAGCGGGCCCCGGTCACGGCCTCAGATCCACCACCGAACGTCCCGGTTGCGCCTCGTACAGTTCGCCGATCTCACTGGCGTACTTGGTCGCAATCGGCTTGCGGCGCAACTTCATCGTGGGGGTGAGCTCGTCGCCGCCGGGATCCCAGGCGGTCGGCACGATGGTAAATCGTTTGACCTGCTCCACGCGGGACAGTGACCGATTTCCGGCACGGATGGCCACCGCCACCTCGTCCACCACGTCGGGGTGCGAGGACAACTCGGTCAGGTCGGCACCGGACAGGTCGAGTCGCTTGGCCCGCGCGGCCGCCGCATCCGGGTCGAGAACCACGAGCGCGGACACATAGGGCCGGCCGTCGCCGATCGCCGCGACCTGACCGATCAGCGACGACGCCGCCTTCATCGCGTTCTCGATGTTGGTGGGCGACATGTTCTTCCCGGACTCGTTGATCATCAGTTCCTTCTTGCGGTCGACGATGGTCACGTTGCCGTCACCGTCGATCGTCGCGATATCACCGGTCGACAGCCAGCCGTCGGCATCGATCGTCTCGGCCGTCTTGTCGGGCTGTTTGCGGTAGCCGCGCATCACGACCGGTCCGCGGACGAGGAGCTCTCCGTCGTCGGCCAGTCTCACCTCCATGCCGCGGACCGGTTTGCCGACGGTTCCGATCCGGAGGTTGTCGCTGGTCGTCATCGTCGAGACGCCGGTGGTCTCCGACATCCCCCAGACCTCGAGAACCGGGATACCGAGTCCCAGGAAGAATTTCAGCACCTCCGGTGGGATCGCGGCCGCACCCGATCCGGCGAAGGAGACCTGGTCGAGGCCCAGCGCGGTACGGACCTTGTGCAGCACCAGGCGGTCGGCGAGACCGTGTGTGAGACCACCGGAGCCCTTGCCGTCGATCTGGGCCTGCGCCGCCGAGGCTCCGGCGCGGAACGCCCAGTCGGCGAGCGCCTTCTTGACCGGGCTGGACTCCTCGGCGAGCTTCGCCTCGATCCCCGCTCGGATCTTCTGCCACACCCGCGGCACCCCGAAGAAGAACGTCGGGTGCACGTCGGGAAGGGCCGCGGCGATCTCCCGGGGATCGGGCACCGTGGTGATCTGGATGCCGCGCATCATGTTCGCGGCGTGGGAGGAGACCCGGTCGGCGATGTGCGCTGCGGGTAGATACGAGATGGCCCGGTCGTCGAAGCCCGCCTGAACGATCTCGGCGAGCGCCGTCATCTCGGCGACGATGTTGCGATGGGTGATCTCGACGCCCTTCGGCGGGCCGGTGGTGCCCGAGGTGTAGATCAGGGTCGCGAGGTCCTCGGGTTCCACCGCCTGCCATGCCGCGGTGAAGTCGAATCCGGCCGGCGGCGGGGACTGTTCGAGATCGGCCAGCGACAGCGCGCCCGTCGCGACGCCGTCGACGACGATCGTGGTGGACACCCCGGTCGCCGCGGCGGTGATCGCGGGCAGGAACACCTGCTCGGTGACGACGACGGAGTTCTCCGCGTTGCCGAAGAGGTACTCGATCTGTTGGGGCGAACTCGTGTTGTAGATCGAGAACGGAACCGCGCCGAGGTGCAGCGCCGCGGCGTCGACGAGGTGGAACTCGGGGCGGTTCGTCAGCATGATCCCGACGGTGTCGCCGCGCTTGACCCCCAGGGCCGCGAGCCCGCCGGCGATGGCTTCGACGCGCGCGGCGTACTCCGCCCACGTGATCTCCTGCAGCCCACCGACCGTACGGATGGCGACGGCGTCGGGCCGTACGGTGACCGTCTGCTGGAACGCGGCGGGCAGCGTCGACACCGCGACACCGGTCTGATGGGGGAACGTGATGGTCTCTGCAGCGGTCATGACAGTCCTCGACTGGCCGAAGTGATGTGTTGCACGTCACATTAGCCAGTTCGGGCGTGCGTCGCGGCCGGTTCCGGTGAATGGTGAACTGTTGACAAAAACCCCAGATCAGGACCGTTTGTTGAGCGAAGGACGCTCGGTCAGCGACTCGAGATTCCAGGCGCCGCCACCGGTCAGTTCAAGCAGGTCGGTGTGATGCTGGTCGGTGGTGCTGCGGTGACTCACCGACACCAGGATCGTCTCCGGCAGCTCCGTGCGGACGAGCGAGTACAGCGAGTACTCCAGCCCCTCGTCCACAGCCGAGGTCGCCTCGTCCATGAACACGGCCTGCGGCCGGGTCAACAGGATGCGCGCGAAGGCGATGCGCTGCTGCTCGCCCGGGGAGAGCACCTTGACCCAGTCCTCCTCGTCGTGGAGCCGGTCTGCCAGATGCGGGAGGAAGACCTTCTCGAGCGCCGCCTTGATGGCCTCGTCACCGACGTCGTCGGGCAGTGCCGGGTAGGCGACCGCCGTGCGCAGATCCCCCAGCGGGATGTAGGGCATCTGCGACAGGAACAGCGTGTGCTCCCCCGGCGGCCGGGTGAACTCGCCGTCGATGAAGGGCCACAGTCCGGCGAGGCCGCGGAGCAGTGTCGTCTTGCCCGAGCCCGACCGCCCTTTGACGACGAGAGCGGCCCCGGGTGCCAGGGACAGGTTGAGCGCGCTGATGAGTTCGTCGCCGCTCGGGGTCTTCACGTCGACGTCCGACAGAGCGACTGCGCGTTCGCGATCCACGGTCGTGACCTGGGCCATGGTGCGCGACCGTGCATCGGCGTCGGCGAGACCGTCGAGACGGATGATCGACGCGCGCAGAGCGGTGAAATCGTCGTAGGCGTTCCGGAAGAACGAGAGTGCGTCGTGCATCTCGCCGAAGGCGCTGGCGGTCTGCGTCATGTCACCGAGCTTGATCTGACCGTCGAAGAACCGCGGTGCCTGCACGAGAAGTGGGAACACCACCGCGAGCTGCGACGCGCTGAAGTTCCAGCCGACGAACGCCAGCTGCACATGGATGATCTGCCAGAAGTTCTTGACGACCGCACGGAATCTGGTCATGAGGTTGTTGTGTTCGACGCGCTCGCCGCTGTAGAAGGCGACGTTCTCCGCGCTGTCACGGACGCGGACGAGTGCGTAGCGGAAGTTCGCGGTGAGGCGTTCGCGCCAGAAGTTCAGTCGAATCAGCGGGCGTCCGATGGCGAACGCGACCACGCTGGCGACGAGAACGTAGACCAGGACCAGCCACATCATCATGCGCGGGATCTCGACGCCGAACAGCGTGACCGGCCCGGACAGGTCCCAGAGCACGACCGAGAACGACACGATCGACGCACACGCCGGGAGCACACCGTTCGTCGAGACCCCACCGCCGCCCCAGAACAACGACGAGCCGACGGTGGCGATGTTGGTGATGTCGGCCTCGATACGCTGGTCCGGGTTGTCGACGCCGGGGTGGATGTCGACGGCCCGTCGCTGCGGATCCGACTTACCGCGCCCGAATCGTCTGCGCCGCAACAGTCCAGCGCTGAGGTCGACGAATCGGTTGCGGTAGAAGGCACGGCCGGACATCCAGTCGGCCGTCGCCCCTTCGGTCAGCCAGTAGCGGAGCCGGATCTCGAAAGCCGCACCGACATAGATCTCCACCATGGTGCGGACGACGTGAGTGGCGGCGAGGATGCCGAAGATCGTGATCGAATGCCAGAACGCGTCTTTGCCGATCTGGAGCATCTCCGCTCCCTGGGGCCCGCCCGTCGCGATGCCCTCGGCCGCGGTTTGCAGGGACGTGTACAGGTCGTTGCTCCAGTAGCTGAACAGGACGCTCAGCCGCACACCGAGCAACGACAGCAGGGTGAGGACGACGACCAGCGCCCACGCCCAGACCCGGGTTCTCGGGTCGGTGAAGAACCCGCCGATCACCCGCCACAGCGGGCCGCCCCACCGGCTGAACCGCGACAGCAGATATCCGATCACCAGGATGGCCACGGCCGAGATCGCAAACGCGATCGCCAACCACTTCAGACTGGCCCACACCTCGTTGCCCCAGTCGATGCTGTACTCCACGCACACTCCTCGCGTCGGATGGCCCGGCGGCGGGCATCACGGTCGACAAACCCCGGTCGATCGCAGCGAGGACCCCGTCGCCACAACGGGTCCGGGCCTCAACGATGATCCGGCGCAGTTTAACCCGGCGTTCACCCGGTGTCCGGGCAACCGCGTCGACGGAGCGCCGACCGGCCGCCGGGAGCGCGGAATGTCGGTTTTGCCGAGCGGTTCTGGTGACGTCAGCCCAGCGGGCGCAGCACCGCGCCCTGCTGGAGCGCCGCGGTCGAGACCGACTCCGAGAAGCGACGGTCGGCATCGCCGACGCTGACGAGATAGCCCGCGTCGGTGTAGTCCACGCCGTTCACCTCGAAGGTGAGTTGGCACCCGTCGTCGCCGCGGAGGAACACCGACAGCGTGGTGCGGGCGACCTCCCCGCCGGCCGCGTCGAAGAGGACGACCGGTGCGCCGCGGGCCAACGTGCCGCCGTCTGGGAGCGCGGCGTTCTCGGTCAGACAATCCGCAACGACCCCGCCCTTGGCGGTGAACGTGGGCGTGGTCAGCAGGCCGGCGACGACCGCGACACCCACGACGACCGCGAAGACGATCACCGCGACCGCGGTCGCGACGATGACCGGGACACGCGTACGCCGCTGCCATGTCCGGCGCGGCAGCGGTGGGCCGGGGTCCAACCACATCTCGTGTGCGGGGCCGTACCCCGGGGTCATCGACCCGCCCGTGCCGCGATCCATCAGCTCCCCCTGCAGACCCGTGCGGTCACTTCTTGGGCGGGAAGTACTTGATGAGCGCTTCTTGCACGACCGACGTCGCGAGAGTGCCGTCGCGCATCCAGAACCGGCCCGACCCCATCCCGCGTGACCCCGTCGCGACCGGGGACCGCGTGGCGTACAGCAGCCAGTCGTCGAACCGGAACTCGCGGTGGAACCACATCGAGTGATTGACGGTCGCGGCGAACAACCGGTCCATGCCCCAGGAGAGGCCGTGGGTGGTGATGATCGAGTCCAGCACCGTGGTGTCGGAGGCGTAACACATTGCGGCGACGTGCATCACGGGGTCGTCGGGCATCGTGCCGTCGGCCTTCATCCACACCCGGTTGTCGGTCAGCTTCGCCCCCGCCTCCTTCGCCTTCCAGCTCGGATCGTTCGCGAAACGGATGTCGATGGGGTGCAACGCATTCACGAAGGCCGCGATACGGTCCTCGTAGCCCTTGAAATGCTCACCGAGAGTGGGCAATTCCTCCGGATAGGGCACCTGGGGGATCTCCACCGCGTGCTCGAGCCCAGAAGTGTTGTCCTGGAACGCGACCAGCATCGTGAAGATCTCTTCGCCGTCCTGCTTGGCCGTCACCTGACGATTGGCGAACGACCTGCCGTCGCGGAACCGGTCGACGTGGTACTCCAACGGTTTGGTGACATCACCACCACGGATGAAGTGCGCGTGCAGGGCGTGGATGGGCGGATTTCCCCGACTCAGACTCCGGGCCGCCGCGACGACCCCCTGGCCGAGCAGCTGACCGCCGAACGTCCGGGCGGTGACCTGCTCGGGATGGTGCCCGATGAACAGGTCATCGCCCTGACGTTCGACGTCGAGCAATGCGAGTAGCTTGCCGAGATCCCCGGCCTGGTCCACGGTCATGCCTCACACCCTAGAACTCGGACGCGGCCGCGTGGTGCACCGGTCCGAGCAGGAGCGGACGCGGTCAGTGGTCCTGCTCGCCGATCCGGTGCACGTGGATCAGGTTGGTCGAACCCACCGTCCCGGGCGGGGCCCCGGCCACGATCACCACGACGTCACCCTCGCTGAGTCGGCCGATACGCAGCAGCTGATGGTCGACCTGGTCGATCATGTGGTCGGTCGTGTCGACGTGGTCGACGATGAACGTCTCGGTTCCCCAGCTCAGCGCGAGCTGGCTGCGGACAGCCTGGGTCGGCGTGAACGCCAGCAACGGGAGGCGCGAGTGCAGACGGGCCAGTCGACGCACGGTGTCCCCGGACTGGGTGAACGCGACCAGCGCCTTCACCTCGAGGCGCTCGCCGATGTCGCGCGCCGCGTAGGAGATGACACCGCGCTTGGTACGCGGCACGTGGGACAGCGGCGGCACGTCACGGGGGCCGGTCTCGACCGCCCGACAGATCCGGTCCATGGTCCGCACCGTCTCGAGCGGGTACTTGCCCACCGACGTCTCGCCGGACAGCATGACCGCGTCGGCACCGTCGAGGACCGCGTTGGCCACGTCGGAGGCCTCGGCCCGGGTCGGGCGCGAGTTCTCGATCATCGAGTCGAGCATCTGCGTCGCCACGATCACCGGCTTCGCGTTCTCACGGGCCATCTGGATGGCCCGCTTCTGCACCAGCGGCACTTCCTCGAGCGGCAGTTCGACGCCCAGGTCGCCACGGGCGACCATGATCGCGTCGAAGGCCAGCACGATGGCCTCGAGGTTCTCGATCGCCTCGGGCTTCTCGAGCTTCGCGATGACCGGCACCCGGCGGCCGACGCGGTCCATCACCTCGTGGACCAGTTCGATGTCGGAGGGGCTGCGCACGAAGGAGAGCGCCACCATGTCCACGCCCAGTTCGAGGGCGAATTCCAGGTCGGCGATGTCTTTCTCCGACATCGCCGGCACCGAGACACTCATCCCGGGCAGCGACAGCCCTTTGTTGTTGCTGACCGGGCCGCCCTCGGTCACGGTGCAGAGGACGTCGTTGCCCTCGACCGCGGACACGGCGAGGCCGACCTTGCCGTCGTCGACGAGCAGGCGGTCGCCGGGGCTGGCGTCCTCGGCGAGCTGCTTGTAGGTGGTCGAGACGCGGTCGTGGTCGCCCACGACGTCGTCGACGGTGATGCGCACCTGCTCGCCGGTCGCCCAGACGGTCGAGCCGTCACAACCGTCGAAACGGCCGAGCCGGATCTTGGGGCCCTGTAGGTCGGCGAGGACGCCGACGGCTTTCTCCGTGGTGTCCGAGGCCTTGCGGACGCGCGCATAGACGGCCGCATGGTCCTCATGCGTGCCGTGGCTGAAGTTCATCCGGGCCACGTCCATGCCGCTTTCGACGAGCTCTTTCAGTCGCTCGTCGCTCGCGGTGGCGGGGCCCAGGGTGCAGACGATTTTGGTTCGGCGTGTCACAAGAACACCTTAGTCCCGTCCATGGTCCATCTCCATGTCGCCGACGACATGTCACCGGCCCGCCACCGGCTGTTACCGCTGGTGGCGAGCCGCTACCGCCGAGTATGAAATTTACTTAACTTGTTGCGGCCGCGTGTGTTCGACCGAGCCCGTTGGGTGGCGGCGAGGGCCTGCTCAGCGCACCGACAGGGGCAGGGACGCCGGACGGACCGGAGACGGGAGGTCGGACTCGCCGACCAGGAACTCGTCGACCGCACGCGCGGTCGAGCGACCTTCCGCGATCGCCCACACCACGAGCGACGCGCCGCGGTGGGCGTCACCGCAGACGAACACGCCCGGGGCGTCGGTCTGCCAGTCGCTCCCGCAGGAGATGACGCCGCGCCGGTTCGGCTCGATCTCGAGATCGGCGAGCAGCGCCCCACCCCGTACCCCGGCGAACCCGATCGCGAACAGGGCCAGCTCGCAGGGGATCTCGAATTCCTCACTCACCGGCGTGATCTCGCGGCGCCCGTCGGCATCGCGCGTCACCTCCACCTCGGCGAGCACCATCGTCGTGACGTTGCCGTCCTCGTCACCCTCGAATCGCTGAACCGCAACCTGGTGCAGCCGTTCGCCGCCCTCGTCGTGTGCGCTCGAGGTCCGCATGATCAACGGCCATGTCGGCCACGGCGACCGTTCGTCGTCGCGCTGCCCGGGCAGTTCCGGGTTGTAGTCGAGTTGCACGACCGAGGCCGCGCCCTGACGGTGCGCCGTACCCAGGCAGTCGGCTCCCGTGTCACCACCGCCGATGATCACGACGTGCTTGCCCGCGGCGGTGATGGGTGACGGCCCGTCCCCCTCGCACTCCTTGTTGGCGGGCACGAGATGCTCCATGGCGAGGTGGATGCCGTTCAGCTCCCGCCCCGGCACCGGGTTGTCGCGCGCCTCCATCGCACCGATGGCCAGGACCACCGCGTCGTGGTTCGCGCGTAGATCGGCCACGGACAGGTCGGCCCCGACGTCGCAGTTGGTGACGAAGGTCGTTCCCTCCGCCCGCATCTGGGCGATACGGCGGTCGATGTCGGACTTCTGCAGCTTGTACTCCGGGATGCCGTAGCGGAGCAACCCGCCGAGACGGTCGTCGCGCTCGTAGACGGTGACGTCGTGACCGGCCCGGGTGAGCTGTTGTGCCGCAGCCAGTCCCGCGGGTCCGGAGCCGACGACCCCGACCGACTTGCCGGTCGTGGACTCGGGCGGCTCGGGCCCGATGATGCCTTCGGCCCACGACTCGTAGGCGATGGTCTTCTCGATGCGCTTGATCGTCACGCTGCCGCCGGTGGCCGGCTCGGAGATCGACAGCACGCAGGCGGACTCGCACGGCGCCGGGCACACCATCCCGGTGAACTCCGGGAAGTTGTTGGTCGCGTGCAGCCTGCTGCTCGCGGCATCCCACCGGCCGCGCCGGACGAGGTCGTTCCACTCCGGGATGAGATTGCCCAATGGGCAACCCGCGGTTCCGGAGTGACAGAACGGGATACCGCAGTCCATACACCGGCGGGCCTGTCCGCTGACCTCGTCGAGGACCTTGATCGGATTGTCGGCGTGCTCGTAGACGTCGTCCCAGTCCTGGACGCGTTCGGCGACCGGACGGTACTTCGCCTCTTTCTTCGGGACCTCCAGGAACCCGCGCGGGTCAGCCACGTGCCGCCTCCATGATCGCTGAATCGACGTCGCGCCCTTCGGCTTCGGCCATCCGGGCCGCGTCGAGGACACGCTTGTAATCGGTGGGCATCACCTTGGTGAACGCCAGGCAGCGTCGAGGCCAGTCGGCCAGTATCGACGCGCCGATCGCAGAACCGGTCAATTCCGTGTGCGTGGCGATGGTGTGCTTGAGCCAGGCGAGGTCCTCCGGGTCGGGACGCAGGAGTTCGACCATGGCCATGTTGACCTTCGCGGGATCGAGGTCGTGGACGAACGCGATACCACCCGACATGCCGGCCGCGAGATTGCGTCCCGTTGGTCCGAGGACGACCACCCGGCCACCGGTCATGTACTCGCAGGCGTGGTCGCCCACTCCTTCGACGACCGCCGTCGCACCCGAGTTGCGCACCGAAAAACGTTCGCCCACTCGGCCTCTGAGGTACACCTCGCCGGAGGTCGCCCCGTAGAGGATCGTGTTGCCGGCGATCACCTGGTCCTCGGCGACGAACAGCGCGTCGGGATTCGGCGTGACGACGATCTTGCCGCCGCACAGCCCCTTTCCGACGTAGTCGTTGGTGTCACCGGTCAACCGGATCGTCACGCCCGGCGGCAGGAAGGCTCCGAGCGACTGCCCGGCCGAACCCTCGAGCCTGACCGTGATCGTGTCCTCGGCGAGGCCGTCGGCCCCGTACCGCCGGGTCACCTCCGAACCGAGCAGGGTGCCGACCGTCCGGTTCACGTTGCGCACCGGCAACTCCAGGGTCACCGGGTGTGCGTCCTCGAGTGCACCCTCGGCGAGCTGGATCAGCGTCTGGTCCAGCGCGCGCTCGAGGCCGTGTTCCTGGCCCCGCACCCGACGACTCGGTCCCTTGTCCTCGACCTTGCGGAAGATCGGGCTGAGGTCGAGCCCCTTGGACTTCCAGTGCGCGACCGCCGCGTCGGTGTGCAGACGCTGCGACTGCCCGATGGCGTCGTCGAGCGTGCGATAACCCAACTGCGCCAGATACTTCCGGACGTCCTCGGCGATGAAGCGGAAGAAGTTGACCAGGTGGTCGACCTGACCGGTGAAGCGGGACCGCAACAGCGGATTCTGGGTGGCGACGCCGACCGGGCAGGTGTCGAGGTGACAAACGCGCATCATGATGCACCCGGCGACGATCAGCGGCGCGGTCGAGAACCCGTATTCCTCGGCGCCGAGCAAGGCCGCGGTGATGACATCGCGCCCGGTGCGCAGCGCCCCGTCGCACTGCACCGTGATGCGGTCGCGCAGGCCGTTCAGCATCAACGTCTGCTGGGCGTCGGCGAGGCCGATCTCCCACGGCGTGCCGGCATGTTTGAGCGAGGTGAGCGGCGACGCGCCGGTGCCGCCGTCGTGCCCGGAGATGAGGACGACGTCGGCGTGCGCCTTCGACACCCCGGTCGCGACCGTCCCCACGCCCACCGCACTGACCAGCTTCACGTGGATGCGTGCCTGCGAATTCGCGTTCTTCAGGTCGTGGATCAGCTGGGCGAGGTCCTCGATCGAGTAGATGTCGTGGTGCGGCGGCGGCGAGATCAGCGCGACACCCGGCGTCGAATGCCGGGTCTTCGCGATCCACGGATACACCTTGTAGGCCGGGAGCTGGCCGCCCTCACCGGGTTTGGCACCCTGCGCCATCTTGATCTGGATGTCGGTGGCGTTGATGAGGTAGTCGCTGGTCACGCCGAACCGGCCCGACGCGACCTGCTTGACCGCGCTGCGGCGTTCCGGATCGTACAGACGCTCCACGTCCTCGCCGCCCTCCCCCGAGTTCGAGCGGCCGCCGATCCGGTTCATGGCCATCGCGATGGTCTCGTGGGCCTCCGCGGAGATCGAGCCGTAACTCATCGCGCCGGTGTTGAAGCGCTTCATGATCTCCTCGACCGGCTCCACCTCGTCGAGCGGGATCGGTTCGCGCGCATCGAGATCGAAGTCGAACAGTCCGCGCAGGGTGCCACCCTCACGCGAGAGCCGGTCGACCTCGTCGGAGTACTTCTGGAAGATCTCGGCCCGGCCGGTCTTGGTGGCGTGCTGCAGCAGGAAGATGGTCTCAGGCGAGAACAGGTGCAGTTCGCCCTCGCGGCGGTACTGGTACTCGCCGCCGACCTCGAGTCGACGGTAGACCTGTTCGGTGGGGTTCTCCGGGAAGGCCCGGTGGTGGCGGATGCGCACCTCCTCGGCCAGTTCGTCGAGTCCGACGCCCTCGATCCGCGACACCGTACGGGTGAAGTACTCGCGCACCACCTCCGACGACAATCCCACGGCCTCGAAAGCCTGTGCCGCGGTGTAGGAGCTGATGGTCGAGATGCCCATCTTGCTCATCACCTTCAGCACGCCCTTGCCGAGCGCCTCCAGATAGTTGCCGATCGCCTTGGCCCGGGTCACCCCGGTCAGCTCACCTTCGGCGATCAGATCCTCGATGGTCTCGAGCGCCAGGTAGGGATTGACCGCGGCCGCGCCGAATCCGATCAGGGTCGCGATGTGGTGGACCTCGCGGGCATCGCCGGACTCCACGACGAGGGCGACCCGCGTCCGCTCCTTGGTGCGGACCAGGTGGTGGTGCACCGCCGAGGTGGCCAGCAGCGACGGGATGGGCGCGTGCTCGGCGTCGGTGAGCCGGTCGGAGATCACCAGCGTCGTGTGCCCCTCGGCGATCGCCTGACTGGCCCGCAGCCGGAGGTCCTCGAGCGCCGCGGCGAGACCCGCACCGCCCTCGGACACCTCGTAGAGCGCCCGCAGCACCTTCGCCGACAGACCAGGATTGTCACCGTCGTCGTTGATGTGGACGAGCTTGGCCAGCTCGGCATTGTCCAGCACCGGCCAGTGCACCATGATCTGGCGGCACGACGCCGCGGTCGGCCGCAGCAGGTTCTGCTCCGGACCCATCACGCGACTCATCGACGTGACGATCTCCTCGCGGATCGCATCCAGCGGCGGATTCGTGACCTGGGCGAACAGCTCGACGAAGTAGTCGTAGAGCAGCCGCGAACGCTGCGACAGCACGGCGACCGGGGTGTCGGTGCCCATCGATCCGAGGGGTTCGTAGCCCGACGCCGCCATCGGGGTCAGGAGTACGCGCAGATCCTCCTCGGTGTAACCGAAGGAGATCTGCCGGCGGACGACGGTGTCGTGGTTGGGCTGGAAGACCGGCCGGTCCGGGAGCGTGGCGATGTCGAGCAACCCGGCGTGGAGCCACTCGTCGTACGCCTCGGCGTTCATGAGCTCGCCCTTGAGTTCCTCGTCCGGGATGATCCGGCCCTGCTCGGTGTCGACGAGGAACATGCGGCCGGGTTCGAGCCGGCCCTTGCTGATCACGTCGTCGACCGGGACGTCGAGCACACCGGACTCGGAGGCGAGGATGACCCGGCCGTCGCGGGTCTGCCACCACCGGCCCGGACGCAGTCCGTTGCGGTCGAGGACCGCGCCGACGACCGTGCCGTCGGTGAACGTGACGCACGCGGGACCGTCCCAGGCCTCCATGAGCGAGGAGTTGAACTGCAGGAACGCCCGACGACGGGGATCCATGTCGGGCACGTTCTCCCACGCCTCGGGCACCATCATCATCACCGCGTGGTGGACGTCCCGACCGCCGAGGTGCAGGAGTTCGAGGACCTCGTCGAGCGACGCCGAGTCGGAGGCCTCGGGCGTGCAGATCGGGAATGCGCGCTTGAGATCGCCGGGGATGAGGTCGGTCTCGAGGAGCGCCTCGCGGGCACGCATCCGGTTCCGGTTGCCGCGCACGGTGTTGATCTCGCCGTTGTGCGCCACGAACCGGAAGGGGTGCGCGAGCGGCCACGACGGGAAGGTGTTGGTGGAGAACCGGGAGTGGACGATGGCGATCGCGCTGAGGCAGCGGTCATCTCGCAGATCCTCGTAGTACAGCGGGAGCTGCATCGTGGTGAGCATGCCCTTGTAGACCATCGTTCGACTCGACAGCGATGGGAAGTACAGCCCGGTGCCGGCTTCGTCGATCTCCGGTGTCACCCGTTCGGCCTGCTTGCGGAACGGGTAGATGAAGCGGTCGAGCGCGAGCCCGGCGATGCGGTCGGCGCCGGGCGCCGGGTCGACGGTGACGAACAGCTGCATCATGTACGGCATGCATGCGACGGCCGTCCCGCCGACGTCGGCGTGTTCGTGGTCGACGGGGAGGTCCCGCCAGCCGAGCACGGTGATGCCCTCGTCGGCGGCGAGGGCCTCGACCCGCTCGATCGCCGCGCGGCGCAGGTCGGGGTCCATGGGCAGGAAGCACGTTCCCGCGGCGTAGCTGTTCGACCCGTCCGCGGCGGGCTCGGGAAGGTCGAAGTCGACGGCGTCGCGCAGCAACTCATCGGGGAGCTGGATCAGGATTCCCGCGCCGTCACCGCTGTTGGTCTCCGCCCCGGCCGCACCTCGATGTTCGAGGTTCTCCAGCGCGAGCAACCCGTCGGCGACGATCGAATGCGAACGGCGACCGTGGATGTCGGTGACCATGGCCACACCACACGAATCGACCTCGGCCTCCGGGTCGTACAGACCCTGCTTGGCCGGCAGCGCAGAAAACAGCATCACTACCTCCACTCGAACCGAGAACCGGCTCGCTGCTGAGTGTCCAATGGGACAGCACTGGCCCGTGGAGCATTGCGCGGCGTACGAATGACCGTGCCGAGATCGGTACCGGGTTGAGTCAGAACCGTTGAGCGCTTGCGTGCTCTGGAACGGTCGGTACCGGGCGGAGGATCGCGCACCGTGAGATCCGATCCTATCCGAACACCCGGGGAGGCGTCGTCACCCGCGACCTGTGACCCTGCCGACGGATCAGCTCGTGGCAGGACCGAACGTCAGGACTTGTCTCCGTCGGAGGAACCGGCACCGGCACCCGGTGTGGTGTCGGTGGGGGTGTCCGTCGGGATGTCGGTATCCGACTCCTCGGCGGGATCGGCGGTGTCGGTGACCGCGTCGGCGTCGATGTCCGGATCGGCGTCGGCGACCGGATCGGCGTCGGCAACCGGATCGGCGTCGGCAACCGGGGCTGCGTCGGGGACCGAGCCGGTGGTCGAGTCGTCCTTGTCGGCCGCGTCCATGTCGTCGTCGGCCTCGGAGTCTGCGGAGTCCACGGTCTCGTCGGCAGCCGGTTCGTCCCCCGGCGACGTCGCCGTCTCCGGCTGAGCGGGCGTTCCGGCCTCGGTACCGGCCTCGGTCGCTGAGGTCGTCTCCTCGTCGGCCCCGAGGTCGACCGCTTCGTCTGTCGGAGTTTCGGGGTGCGAGGTGGTGTCCGACTCGGCCCCGTCGAGCGCTTCCTCGTCGAGCGCTTCGTCGACCGGCTCCTCGCCACCGGCCTCGACGGTGTCCTCGCCCGGCTCGACCGGACCGTCGGCAACCGGCTCCGGTTCGGCGCCCGGCTCCGCTTCGGTCGTCGAGTCCGTGTCCGGTTCGACGCCCGGCTCCGCATCGCTGCCCGCGGCCACGGGGTGTGCGGCCGCAACCGGGTCATCCGTGCCGGCGGTGTCGTCGGTGGACGGCTCCCCCACCGCGCCCGCCTTCCGACCCTGGTCGTCGGAATCGAACAGGGATGATCCCGCCGCACCCGTCGCCACCCCGGCGGCGGCCGCCGGACTCGGCTCCGGTTCGATGTCCTCGTCGTACCAGTCGTCGACGTACCCGGCGACACCCTGCTCCGCGAGCTCCGCGGCACGGTCGTCGTGATACATCTCCAGTCCCTGTTCGCGTCCCTTGGGCGCGACCACGAAATAGACGACGGCGGCGAGGAACACCAGCGCCGCGGTGAAGAGGTTCGGTCGGATGCCCGCGATGTCGTTGGCGACGGCCGCGCGGTCGTCGCGCAGCAATTCGATGAAGAACCGGCCCAGGCAGTAGCCCGCGACGTAGAGCGCGAACAACCGGCCGTGCCCGATGCGGAAGAACCGGTCGACGACCACCAGGAGCACGACGATGAGCACGTTCCACAGCAGCTCGTAGAGGAAGGTCGGATGGACCACCGCGACCACGACGCCGTTGGACACGCCGTCGATCAGTCCGGGGTCGGAGTACCCGGCGGCGTTCTCGCGTTCGTAGATCTCCAGGCCCCACGGGAGTGTGGTCTCGCGTCCGTAGAGCTCCTGGTTGAAGTAGTTGCCGAGGCGACCGATCGCCTGTGCCAACAGGATCGGCGGCGCGATGGCGTCGCCGAAGGCGGGCAGGCGGATGCCGCGCCGACGAGCGCCGATCCACGCGCCCACCGCACCGAGCGCGACCGCGCCCCAGATACCGAGTCCGCCGTCCCAGATCTTCAGTGCGTCGATCGGTTCCTTCAGCGCATCGGCACCGAAGTACGTCTTCCAATCGGTGATGAGATGGTAGAGCCGGCCACCGATGAGGCCGAACGGGACCGCCCAGATCGCGACGTCGAGAACTTCGCCGTCCTGGCCGCCGCGGGCCATCCATCGGCGGTTGCCCCACCAGACGGCGACGATGATGCCGACGATGATGCACAACGCATACGCGCGTAGCGGGAAGGGTCCGATCTCCCACACGCCCTGAGGCGGACTCGGGAGGTAGGCGAGCATCGTCGAGGTCGGCGCGATCACGCTGTCACCCTAGCCGACCGGATTGGACGTTCGACCTGTCGACCGGGACCCGCCGCGTCGATCACGAGAGCGTCCGGTTCAGACAGACGCCCGACGCGAGCGGACCCCTTCGGCCAGTTCGGAGACGAGCGAGGCCAACCGGTCCTGGCCCGCGTTCGCCGCGGTCACCAGCGCCGAACCCACGATGACTCCATCTGCGTACGAGGCGATCTGGGCCGCCTGCTCGCGGTTGCGAACGCCGAGACCGACGCCGATCGGGATGTCGGAGTACTCGCGAACCCGCGCGCACAGCTCAGGAGCCATGTCCGACACGGCATCTCGCGCACCGGTGACACCCATCGTGGAGGCCGCGTAGACGAAACCCCGGGACGCATCGACAGTGAGGGCGATCCGCTCGGTCGTCGATGACGGAGCGACGAGGTAGATGCGGTCGAGCCCGTGCCGGTCGGCCGCCTCGTGCCACTCCGCACCCTCTTCGGGGATCAGGTTCGGGGTGATGAGTCCGGCACCGCCGGCCGCCGAAAGATCACGCGCGAAATTCTCGACGCCGTACTTGAGGACCGGGTTCCAGTAGCTCATGACCACCGCGTTGCCGCCGGCGGAGGTGATGGCCTCGACGGCGGTGAACACGTCACGGACACGCACACCGTTGGTCAGTGCCTGGTCGGCGGCGTCCTGGATGGTCGGGCCGTCCATCACCGGGTCGGAGTAGGGCACGCCGACCTCGATGATGTCGCAACCGGCGTCGACCATCGTCCGGAACGAGGTCAGCGACTCGTCGACGGTCGGGAAACCGACCGGGAGGTAACCGATCAGCGCACTGCGACCCTCGTCCCGGCAGCGGGCGAACACGGGGCCGAGCTTCGACGGGATCGACTGTGTGCTCATGCCTGCTCTCCGGGCTTCTGGACGTCCGACGATTCCGACAGGGTGGCCTCGTCCTGGGACGGCGGGGCGTCGAACAGCCCGAACCAGCGTGCGGCGGTGTCCACGTCCTTGTCGCCGCGACCGGAGAGACTGACGACGATGATCGAACCCTCCCCCAGTTCCTGCCCGAGTTTCAGGGCGCCGGCGACCGCATGGGCCGACTCGACGGCGGGGATGATGCCCTCGCGGCGACTGAGCAGCGCGAGTGCATCCATGGCTTCGGTGTCGGTGATCGGCCGGTACTCAGCTCGGCCGGTGTCCTTGAGATAGGCGTGCTCGGGTCCGACCCCCGGATAATCCAGGCCCGCCGAGATCGAATGGGATTCGATGGTCTGACCGTCGTCGTCCTGCAGGAGATAGGAGTACGCGCCCTGGAATGCTCCGGGTGTCCCACCGGTGAAAGTCGCTGCGTGGCGGCCGGTCTCGACGCCGTCGCCGGCGGCCTCGAAGCCGACGAGCCGGACGCCCTCGTCGTCGATGAACGGGTGGAAGATGCCGATCGCGTTGGAACCACCGCCGACGCAGGCGGTCACCGCGTCGGGCAGGCGTCCGGCCTTCTCCAGGATCTGCACGCGCGCCTCGAGCCCGACGATGCGCTGCAGATCGCGGACCATGACCGGGAACGGGTGCGGCCCGGCAGCCGTGCCGAAGCAGTAATAGGTGTTGTGCGCGTTGGTGACCCAGTCGCGCATGGCCTCGTTGATCGCGTCCTTCAGTGTCGCCGAACCGTTGTCGACCGCGATCACCTCCGCACCGAGGAGTCGCATGCGGGCGACGTTGAGCGCCTGGCGATCCGTGTCGACCCGGCCCATGTAGATCACGCACTCGAGACCGAGGAGCGCGCACGCGGTCGCGGTGGCGACCCCGTGCTGTCCGGCGCCGGTCTCGGCGATGACGCGGTGCTTGCCCATCCGCTGGGCCAGGAGCGCCTGTCCGAGAACGTTGTTGATCTTGTGCGAGCCCGTGTGGTTGAGGTCCTCGCGCTTGAGGAAGATCCGCGCCCCGCCGGCGTGCTCGGACAGGCGCTTCGCCTCGTACAGCGGAGACGGGCGGCCGGCGTAGTCGCGCTGCAGGCGGTCCAGTTCGGCGAGGAAATCGTCGTCGGCGCGGACCTTCTGGAAGGTCGTGGTCACCTCGTCGATGACGGCCATCAGGGCCTCGGGTACATGGCGCCCGCCGTAGACACCGAAGTGCCCGTGCTCGTCGGGTTCGATCGAGGTACGAGTGGTGAGCCCGACGCTCGCGGTGGGCAGCGGAGTCGCCTCGACGGCGTCGGTGCGGACGGAATCAGGATGAGCGGTCACTTCAACTCACAGACGATCGGGCCGACAGCATCACGCGGACCGATACCGGCCCGGACGCGTTGTCAGCGAACAGGTTTCGGGCACGACGGGTGTGTGCCCGCGGTGACGAGCTCACGGACCGCGGCACGCGGGTCGCCACTCGTGACGAGACCTTCGCCGACGAGAACCGCATCGGCGCCGGCACCGGCGTAGGCCAGCAGATCGGCGGTGCCGCGCACACCCGACTCGGCGATCCGGATGGTCTCCGTGGGCAGACCGGGTGCGATGCGCGAGAAGGTGTCCCGCTCGACCTGCAGGGTCTTGAGGTTGCGTGCGTTCACGCCGACGACCGAGGCGCCGGCTTCGAGGGCGCGGCTGGCCTCCTCCTCGGTGTGCACCTCGACGAGCGCGGTCATGCCCAGGCTCTCGGTGCGGTCGAGGAGTGAGGCGAGCACGTTCTGCTCGAGGGCGGCGACGATCAACAGGATGACGTCGGCGCCATGGGCGCGGGCCTCATGGATCTGGTACGTGCCGACGATGAAGTCCTTGCGCAACACCGGGATGTCGACCGCGGCGCGGACGGCGTCGAGGTCGGCGAGCGAGCCGCGGAACCGGCGTTCCTCGGTGAGCACGCTGATGATGCGCGCGCCGCCGTCTTCGTATGCGCGGGCGAGTTCGGCGGGGTCCCCGATGCTGGCGAGTTCGCCTTTCGACGGACTGGCGCGCTTGACCTCGGCGATGACACCGATTCCGGGCTGACGCAGGGCGGCCAGCGCATCCTTGGGGGCGGGAGCCTTGGCGGAGGCCGCTTTGACCGAGGCGAAGTCGACGACGGCCTCACGTGCCGCGACGTCGGCTTTCACTCCCTCGATGATCGATTCGAGAACGTTGGGCACGCTCACAGCGACTTGCTCCCTTCTCCCTCGACATGTGTTCTCAGGGTAGACGGGCCGTTCGGGCCGGTTGCGTCCGGGTTGGCCGATCCGTGACCTCATCGCGCTGATGCGTCCATCGTCGGAGTCTGCGACCGGGCGTCGCCGTCCCCGACCCGTCATCGGCTTGCGGTTCAGCGACGGTCGGGGTCGTTCGGGTCGGTCGGGTCGATGCCGGTGTCGAGCGCGTCCCACATCATCCGCTCGTTCGCCCCGGGCGGCGTCGGCTCCGCTGCCGGGTCGGGGTCGTCCGCCCGACCGCTCGTTCCGGGCTTCGCGGAGCCGGATCGGGTCGCATCGGGCTCCGCGGCCGCGGAGTCCTCGTTCTGCTCGGCGGCCTTACGACGCTCGTAGTCGGCGAAGATCTCGGTCTCGATCTCCTCGCGGCGAGCGGCCGGAGTGGTGTATTTCGACGATCGGGTAGCGCCCTTCGCGACGCGCAGCAGCATGACCGCTGCACCCACCGCACACAGGGTGCCGGCGAGCACGACGACCGCGGCGAGGGGGTTGGTGTCGACGAAGAGCACGATGTAGCGATCGGGGATGCCGCCCGCCTCGGCGGCGTACTCCGAGTCGGTCCCCCCGGTGATCAGCGAGATCGCCGGGAACGCGGCCAGGACCCCGCCGACGGCGACCAGGATCGCCACGACGCGCAGCGCCCAGCCGCGCACCGACAACGCGGCGGCGATACCCGCCAGGTAGACCAATGCGAGCGGGGTCAGCCACGGACTCCAGTCCGCGCCGTTGACCTCGAACGCGCGCTGCGGGGACAACCCGTCCTCGGCGGAGACGGTGGCCCAGGTCAGCCGGCTCGCACCCCAGAACGCAGCCGCCGCGACCGCCATCAGCAGAGCCGCGACGACCTGGCGGCGCCGGACGGACTTGCGGTGGATGGCCTCAGCGTCAGGACTCGCCGCGGCTCCGGATTCGCCAGGGGTCATGAGTTCTCACCCACCCGTCGCATCGTCGACGCGGCCGCGACCGCGTTGAGCACCGCGGTGGCCTTGTTACGCGCCTCGTTGTACTCGTATTCGGGCTCGCTGTCGGCCACCACCCCACCGCCGGCCTGGACGAACGCCTTGCCGCGCGCGAGCAGCGCGGTGCGGATGGCGATGGCGGTGTCGGCGTTGCCGGCGAAGTCGAGGTAGCCGACGATCCCGCCGTAGAGCCCGCGACGGGTCATCTCGTGTTCGTCGATGAGTTCCATCGCCCGCACCTTCGGTGCGCCGGTCAGCGTTCCGGCCGGGAAGCACGCCGTCACGGCGTCGAGGGCATGCTTGTCGTCGCGGAGGGTCCCCGACACGGTCGAGACGAGATGCATGACATGGCTGTAGCGCTCGATGTGCCGATAGTCGCTGACCTTGACCGTGCCGGGTACGCAGACACGTCCGAGGTCGTTGCGCCCGAGGTCCACCAGCATCAGGTGCTCGGCGTTCTCCTTCTCGTCCTCGATCAGGCCCTTGCCGAGCAGTTGGTCTTCCTCCTCGGTCGCGCCGCGCCAGCGGGTGCCGGCGATCGGGTGCGTGGTCGCCACCCCGTCGGCCACGGTGACCAGTGCCTCGGGGCTGCTGCCGACGATGGTGAAGGGCTTGCGCGCGATCGCGTCGGGCGAGCCTTTGTCGCTGTGCTCCTCGGTGCCGGGCATCCGCAGGAGGTACATGTACGGACTCGGATTGGACGCGCGCAGCACGCGATAGACGTCGAGCGGGTCGGCGTCGGAGTCCATCTCGAAGCGCATCGACGGCACGACCTGGAAGGCCTCGCCGGCCTCGATCTCGCCGACGAGATCGGTGACGATCTCGCTGTACTCCGCGAGCGATCGCTGCGCGGCGAACTCGGGCCGCGGGCGGTCGAAGGTCGACACCGTCGACGGCGCGGGTGCGGCGAGGGCTTCGGTCATCCGGTCCAGCCGGTCGAGTGCGTCGGCGTAGGCGTCCTCGACCCGCTCGTCGGAGCCGTCCCAGTTGACCGCGTTGGCGATGAGCGTGATCGTGCCCTCGTGATGGTCGACCGCGGCGAGGTCGGTGGCCAGCACCATCATCATGTCCGGGAGGCCCAGATCGTCGACCGTGGTCTCGGGCAGACGCTCGAGCCGGCGGACCATGTCGTAGGCCATGAAGCCGACGAATCCGCCGGTCAACGGGGGCATCCCGGGGAGTGGGTCGGTCTGCAGGAGGCGCAATGACTCCGCGAGGACCTCGAGCGCGTCGCCGCCCTCGGGTGCGCCGACGGGCACCGACCCCCACCAGTGCGCCTGTCCGTCGACGACGGTCAGGGCCGACGGTGCGCCCGCGCCGATGAACGACCATCGGGACCAGGACCGCCCGTTCTCGGCGGACTCCAGCAGGAAGGTCCCCGGACGGTCGCCCGCGAGTTTGCGATAGGCCGACAGCGGCGTCTCGGAGTCGGCGAGGACCTTGCGCGTCACCGGTACGACGCGGTGATCGCGCGCGAGGTCGAGGAACTCGGCGAGAGTCGTGGTGTCGGCGGCCCCGCCGGTGGTGGCGGTCATCCGAGCGGCTCGCCGCCGACGCCCCACTGATTACGCGGAACCTCCGTGATCGTCACCCAGACCGAGTCGGGGTTCTTGCCGGTTGCCTTGGCATAGGCCTCGGTGACCGCGGCAATCGTCTCGCGCTTGACGCGATCCGACAGTCCCGGCGTCTGCGAGATCTGGATGAGGGGCATGGACGCACCGCCTTTCGAAGGTCTCGAGCTGTGGCGTGTCCCGGAGTTCGCACCCGGGACTCGTGTCTCGGGGGTCTATTCTGCTGGGTCCGTCGAGCCCGACCCGGATTCGGCCCCGGAACCCGGCGCCGCATCGATCCCGAACGTCAGCGACTCGGTGTCGAAACAGCTGTGGTTGCCGGTGTGGCAGGCCGCGCCCACCTGGTCGACGATCAGCAGCACGGTGTCGCCGTCGCAATCGATGCGGGCGTCGTGCACATACTGCGTGTGCCCGCTCGTCTCCCCCTTCACCCAGTACTCCTGGCGTGACCGCGAGTAGTAGGTCCCCTTCCGGGTGGCGAGCGTGCGCTCGAGCGCGACGTCGTCCATCCAGGCGACCATCAGCACCGTCCCGGTGCTGCGTTCCTGCGCCACCGCGGTGAACAGGCCGTCGGCGTTGCGTTTGAGGCGTGCGGCGAGATCGGGATCGAGTGCCATCAGCGACCTTCCGGGTCGGTGCGGGAGGGGACGCGGCGTGTCATCGGACGGTGATCCCGGCGTCGCGCATGGCCGTCTTCACCTGGGCCACGGTGAGTTCGCCGAAGTGGAAGACCGAGGCCGCGAGAACGGCGTCGGCGCCCGCCTGCACCGCCGGCGCGAAATCGTCGATGCGGCCGGCGCCGCCGCTGGCGATGACCGGCACCGACACCGCGGCGCGTACGGCCGTCAGCATGCGCAGGTCGAAGCCCTGCTTGGTGCCGTCGGCGTCCATCGAGTTGAGCAGGATCTCGCCGACACCGAGGTCCTGCCCGCGGACCGCCCACTCGACCGCGTCGATCCCGGTGCCCTTACGGCCGCCGTGTGTGGTGACCTCCCAGCCCGACGGCGTGGGTTCCGCACCTTCGGGAACGGTCCGGGCGTCGACGGACAGCACGATGCACTGCGAACCGAAGCGCCGACTCATCTCGGCGAGCACCTCCGGCCGGGCGATGGCCGCGGTGTTGACGCTGACCTTGTCGGCCCCGGCGCGCAGCATGGTGTCGACGTCGTCGACGGTCCGGATGCCGCCGCCGACGGTGAGCGGGATGAACACCTGATCGGCGGTGCGCTTCACCACGTCGATCATCGTCGAGCGCCCCGAACTCGACGCGGTCACGTCGAGGAAGGTCAGTTCGTCCGCGCCTTCGCGGTCGTAGCGCTCAGCCAGCTCGACCGGGTCGCCGGCGTCGCGCAGGTTGGCGAAGTTGACGCCCTTGACCACGCGGCCGTCGTCGACGTCGAGGCACGGGATGACCCGGGTCGCCAGCGTCATCGTCGGGTCTCCTTCGGGGTGGTGGATTCTGGGGTGATGACGTCTGCCGTCCATTCCGGGATCGTCTCGCCGATGACACGCATCAGACCGGCGTGCACGGTCGGGGTACCGGCGACCAGCGACGGCGACGCCACGGTCCACGGACGGCCGGCGATGTCGGTCGCCACACCGCCGGCGGCCCGGACCATCGCCGCTCCCGCCGCGTTGTCCCAGGGGTGCCGGCCGAAGGCGATCGCCCCGCCGAACACGCCGGCCGCGGTGAACGCCATGTCCACACCCGTCGACCCGGTCATCCGGATCCGGGCGGCACGCGTGCTGAGTTCGCGCAGGAGGTCGGCCCGGCGCGCGCCCGGGTAGCGGCCACCGCCGCGGGCATCGAACGGACCGAAGGCGATGGCTGCCTCGGCGAGTTCCATGTCGGGGGCCGGCGGGACGGCTACACCGTTCAGCAGCAGCGGACCGTCGGCGTGTGCGGCGTACCGGCGTCCCACGAGCGGCAGCCAGGTCATCCCGAGCGTGGCCTCGCCGTCGACCACCAGACCGAGGAGGATCCCGGTGAGCGGCATCCCCGCGGAGTAGTTGAAGGTGCCGTCGATCGGGTCGAGCACCCACACCGGACCGTCGACGACGTCGGCGCCGCCGAATTCCTCGCCGTGGACCGGGATCTGGGTCCGGTCGGCGAGCTCGGCCCCGATGTGGCGCTCGAGGTCGAGGTCCACCTGCGTGGCGAAGTCGGTGCCGCCCTTGTTGATCGCACTCGGCGCACCCTGACCGTCGACGAAGCGATCGACGGCGGCGTCGAGGATCGACCCGGCGGTGTCGAGCAGCCGGGGCAGGTCGAGGGTGGAGTCCGCCGCGCTCATCAGACCCCGGCGACCGCGGTCAACGCCTCCGGCAGCGTGAATCGACCCGCATAGAGTGCCTTGCCGACGATGGCGCCCTCCACACCCTGGCCGGTGAGGCCGGCGATCGCGACCAGATCGTCGATGGCCGAGACGCCGCCCGAGGCCACGAGGGGGGCGTCGGTGGCCGCGGCGACCTCGGCGAGGAGATCGAGGTTCGGGCCCTGCAGCGTGCCGTCCTTGGAGACGTCGGTGACCACATAGCGGGCGCATCCGTCGCGATTCAACCGCTCGAGGACCTCCCAGAGATCGCCTCCGTCGGTGACCCAGCCCCGCCCGCGCAACCGGTAGGAACTGCCGTCGCGGATCACGTCCAGACCGACCGCGATGCGGTCCCCGTGCTCGGCGATCGCGCGGGCACACCACTCCGGGTTCTCCAGGGCGGCGGTACCGAGGTTCACGCGCGTGCACCCGGTGGCGAGGGCGGCGGCCAACGAATCGTCGTCGCGGATACCGCCGGACAGTTCGACCTTCACGTCGAGTTCACCGACCACGCCGGCCAGCAGCTCGCGATTGTCGCCGCGGCCGAACGCGGCGTCGAGGTCGACGAGATGGATCCACTCCGCACCGTCCCGCTGCCACGCCAGCGCCGCGTCGCGCGGCGAACCATACGACGTCTCGGTGCCGGCCGCGCCCTGGACCAGGCGGACCGCCTGCCCGTCGGCGACGTCGACGGCGGGAAGGAGTTCGAGGGTGCTACCCATGGGTGAATCTGTCCTGTCTGTTCTGGATCGAGCGCGGTTCTTGATCGGGCGAGTCGGCGGTGGACGTGATCGGGGTCGGGTCAGGCGGTGTGGCGACCGTCGCGCGCCGCGATCAGGTCTGTCCGGGCGCGGTCGACCATGCGGTTGGCAACGGTACCGATCGCGGCGATCATCGCCGCCACCGCCACCAGCGCGGCGACCAGTCCGGCGATCGGCGACCAGTGCGCACACAGCGCGATGATCGGGACGGACACGATCAGGACCAGCACTCCCGCACCGAGAGCGTAGAAGGCGAGCTTGGCGATCGAGAAACCGGAGGACGCCGAGGACGCGCCCGCCGCGTCGGACCCGGACGGTCGCCCGACGGGTCCGTCGCCGTACCCGGCGTCGTCCGGGCGCGGCGTGCCGTCGGTCACGAGAGTCCCCGAACCCAGTTCTCCAGCAGGTGCGCACCGGCGTCGCCGGACTTCTCGGGATGGAACTGGGTCGCCGACAGCGGCCCGTTCTCCACCGCGGCGAGGAACGGTCCACCATGTTCGGCCCAGGTCAGCTTGGGCGCGGTCAGCGGCGAACCCTCGTTGTCCATCTCCCAGGTCTGCGCGGCGTAGGAGTGCACGAAGTAGAAACGGGTGTCGGCGTCGAGCCCGTCGAAGAGCACGGTGCCCTCGGGTGCGTCGACCGTGTTCCAGCCCATGTGCGGCAGAACGGGAGCGGGCAACTGGGTCACACTGCCCGGCCACTCCCCGCAGCCCTCCGCCTCGACGCCGAACTCGACGCCGCGCTCGAACAGGATCTGCATGCCCACGCAGATGCCCAGCACCGGTCGACCGCCGGCCAGTCGTCGCCCGACGATCCGGTCGCCCTTGACCGCGCGCAGACCCTCCATGCAGGCGGCGAACGCACCAACGCCGGGCACGACGAGGCCGGTGGCATTCAGGGCTGTGTCGAAGTCGGAGGTGACCGTCACCTGTGCCCCGGTCCGCTCGAGCGCACGCTGCGCGGACCGCAGGTTGCCCGAGCCGTAGTCGAGGATCGTGACGTCGGCGACGCTCACAGCGCGCCCTTCGTCGACGGCACACCGGTCACGCGGGCGTCGTACTCGGTCGCCGCGCGCAACGCGCGGGCCACGGCCTTGAACTCCGCCTCGGTGATGTGGTGCTGGTCACGGCCGTAGAGGACCCGCACGTGCAGCGCGATGCGCGCGTTGAGCGCGATCGATTCGAACACGTGCCGGTTGATGACGGTCGAGTACGGGACACCCGGGTAGCCACCGATCACGGCGGTCAGCATGTGCTCGGGCTCGCCGGTGTGGACGCAGTACGGGCGGCCCGACACGTCGACGACGGCCTGGGCGAGGGTCTCGTCCATCGGGATCCAGGAATCGCCGAAGCGACGGATGCCCTTCTTGTCGCCGAGCGCCTGGCCGAGAGCCTGGCCGAGCACGATCGCGGTGTCCTCGATGGTGTGGTGGCCCTCGACCTCGATGTCGCCCTTCGCCTCGACGGTGAGATCGAAGCTGCCGTGCTGACCGAAGGCGGTGAGCATGTGATCGAAGAACGCGATGCCGGTCGAGATGTTCGTCACGCCGGTGCCGTCGAGATTCAATTCGACGGAGATCGACGACTCCCTGGTGCTCCGTTCGACCTTCGCGACACGGGGCGCGGGGTTGGTCGCAGAGGGGGTGCTCACTGAGGGTTCTCCAGATCTGTGGTGGCGAGCGTGCGGCTGACGTCGAGGAAGGCGTCGTTCTCATGCGCGAGACCGATGGTCACCCGGAGGTGACCGGCGATGCCGACGTCCCGGATGAGGACGCCCTGGTCGAGGTAACGCTGCCACGACGCCGCAGCATCCCGGAACCGTCCGAACAGCACGAAGTTGGCGTCGGAGTCGATGACGCGGTACCCGAAGGCGGTCAGCGCCGCGACCACGCGCTCGCGTTCGGACCGGATCGCGGCGACGCCGGCGAGGGTGTCGTCGCTGTGGCGCAGCGCGGCTCGCGCGGCGGCCTGGGTCAGCACGGACAGGTGGTACGGGAGCCGCACCAGCTGGATCGCGTCGACGACGGCGGGCGCTGCGGCGAGGTAGCCGAGCCGGCCGCCGGCGAAGGCGAAGGCCTTGCTCATCGTGCGGCTGACGACGACCTTGGCCGGGAACTCGTCGATGAGCTCGACGGCGCTCGGAGCCGCCGAGAACTCGGCGTAGGCCTCGTCGACGATCACGATGCCCGGAGCCGCCTCGACGATGCGACGCAGGTCCGCGAGCGGGATCGAACCGCCGGTCGGGTTGTTGGGCGAGGTCACGAAGACGACGTCCGGTTCGCGGTTCGCGACTTCGGCGACCGCGTAGTCGGTGTCGAGTGAGAAGTCGCCCGCCCGCGCCGCGACCAGCCAGGTGGTGTCGGTGCCGTCGGAGATGATCGGATGCATCGAATACGACGGCACGAACCCGAGCGCACTGCGGCCGGGACCGCCGAAGGCCTGCAGCAGTTGCTGCAGAACCTCGTTGGAACCGTTTGCCGCCCACAGGTTCTCGACGCCGAGCTGCACACCGGTGGCCCGGGTCAGGTAGGCGGCGAGGTCGGCACGGAGGGCGACGGCATCGCGATCGGGATAGCGGTGCAACTCAGCGGCGGCCTCGCGCACCGACGCGGCGACATCGCCGATCAGGGCCGGCGACGGCGCGTGCGGGTTCTCGTTGGTGTTGAGGATCACCGGAACCCTGAGTTGCGGTGCGCCATAAGCGCTCTTGCCACGGAGGTTCTCACGTAGCGGCAGGTCGTCGACGGTGATCGAGCTGCCCGGGGTTGCCGTCACCGGATCGGCGGTCGTCACCGGCCCGCGCTCCCGACGAAGCGCTGCTTCACCGCATCACCGTGACCGGGCAGGTCCTCGGCGTCGGCGAGGGTCACCACCTTGTCGGCGACCTCGCGCAGCGCGGCCTCGTCGTAGTCGATGACATGAACGCCCTTGAGGAACGTCTGTACTGACAGACCGGACGCGAAACGGGCCGAACCCGAGGTCGGCAGAACGTGATTGGAGCCCGCGCAGTAGTCACCGAGGCTGACGGGAGCATAGGGCCCGACGAAGATCGCGCCCGCGTTGTGCACCCGGTCGGCGACCGCGGCCGCATCGCGAGTCTGGATCTCGAGGTGTTCGGCCGCATAGGCATCGACGACGGCGAGCCCCGCGTCGAGATCGTCGACGAGAACGACGCCCGACTGCTCGCCCGACAGGGCGGTGGTCACGCGTTCGCGGTGCTTGGTGGCCGCGACCTGCTGCTCGAGAGCTTCGTCGACGGCGTCGGCGAGTTCGGCGCTGTCGGTCACGAGCACCGACGCCGCGAGGACGTCGTGCTCGGCCTGGCTGATGAGGTCGGAGGCGAGGATGCCCGCGTCCGCCGAGTCGTCGGCGAGGATCGCGATCTCGGTGGGTCCGGCCTCGGAGTCGATGCCGACCACGCTGCGGCACTGACGCTTGGCCGCTGTGACGTAGATGTTGCCCGGGCCGGTGATGAGGTCGACGGGGTCGAGAACGGCATTCGGCTCGTCCGCGGAATCCGTGTCGGCGCCACCGTAGGCGAGCAGGGCCACTCCCTGGGCACCGCCGACCGCCCACACCTCGTCGACGCCGAGGAGCGCGCAGGCGGCGAGGATGGTCGGGTGCGGCCACCCGCCGAAGTCCTTCTGCGGAGGCGAGGCGACGACCAGCGAGCCGACGCCGGCCTCCTGGGCGGGGACGACGTTCATGATGACCGACGACGGATAGACGGCGTTTCCGCCCGGGACGTACAGGCCGACGCGGCGCACCGGAATCCACTTCTCGCTGACGACGCCGCCGTCGACGACCTGGGTGCGGGTGGTCTCCCGGCGCTGGTCGGCGTGCACCTTGCGGGCGCGGGTGATCGACTCGCGCAGCGCCTCGGCAACCTGCGGGTCGAGCCCGGCCAGAGCATCGGCGATGACCTGGGCGGGCACCCGCACCGACGCGGGGCGGACACCGTCGAACTTCTCGCCATAGTCGAGCGCAGAGCTGCTCCCGTTCTCCGCCACCGAATGCACGACCGGTGTCACCGTGTCGAGGACGGCATTGACATCGGTACCCCCGCGGGGCAGCGCGCGACGCAACTCGGCGAGTGTCGGCGTGCTACCGCGCAGGTCAATTCGGGCGAGCATGATCTCTCCTGGTGGCTGCTGATGTACCCGACAAGGATACGTGTCGGGTGCCAGCGGGTTTCTGGTGCGGGTTGTCACCGAGAACGTCGGGGCAGTTCGATCCGGTATGCGGAAGAATCTGCCCCCGTCCTTCACGCGGCCGGTGGCCAGAACCGAGTTGTCCGACGCCGACGTCCGCACCGACAGCGGGTAGCCGAGCGACCTAGGGGGCCGGGATGTCCAGACCGAGGTCCAGGACGGTGACGGAGTGCGTCAGGGCGCCCACGGCCAGGTAGTCGACGCCGGTGCGGGCATAGTCGGCCGCGACGTCGAGCGACAGGCCTCCTGAGCTCTCCAGCTTGGTGCCCGGCGACCGTGTGTTGCGGCGCTGGACGGCCATCTGGGTCTCCCACGGCTCGAAGTTGTCCAGCAGGACCAACTGCGGTTCGAGTCCGAGGACCTCGTCGAGCTGGGTCAGCGAGTCGACCTCGACCTCGACCGGTAGGCCCGGCGCCGCCGCCCGGACCGCCTCCAGCGCCGCGGCGACCGAACCCGCGGCAACGACGTGGTTGTCCTTGATGAGGGCGGCGTCGCCGAGCCCCATCCGATGGTTGACTCCCCCGCCGGCACGAACCGCGTACTTCTGCAGATGCCGAAGACCCGGAAGTGTCTTGCGCGAGTCGCGGATTCGGGCGTCCGTACCCTCCACCGCCGCCACCCAGGCCGCGGTGGTCGTGGCGATCCCCGACAGGTGCGAGATCAGGTTGAGCGCCGTGCGTTCCGCGGTCAGCAGCGCTCGCGTCGGAGCGTGGACGGCGAGTACGACGGTGCCGGGTTCGACGCGGGTTCCGTCGTCGACGCGCGACGTGATCGTGTACTCGCCCGCCCCGATCACCTCGTCGAAGACCGCCTCGACCACCGGCACGCCGGCGATCACACCAAGCGCGCGGCTGATGATCGCCGCGTCGACGACCGCGTCGGCGGGGACCGTGGACGTGCTCGTGACGTCGGGGCCGTATCGCAGATCCTCGTCGAGCGCGGTGCGGATCAACGCGCGGACCTCGTCGGTGACCGCGGCGCCGAGTTCACCGCCCGCGGCCTGGCCGACGAAGCCGCCGGCCGGGGCCGTCGTCGAGGGGGTGGAGCTGCTCACTCGCCCGATCCGGGATTGCCGATCGCGATCATGCGCTCGACGCTCTTGCGCGCCTTCTCGGCGACATCGGCGTCGACGAACACCTCGTCGCGACCCTCCCGCAGGCACCGGAGCATGGCCGCCGGGGTGATCATCTTCATGTAGGGGCACGATGCCCGGTCGTTGACCGCCTGGAAGTCGACGCCCGGTGCGGCCTTGCGCAACTGGTGCAGCATCCCGACCTCGGTGGCGACGAGCACCTGCTTCGCGCCGGTCTCGCGCGCGGCGTCGAGCATGCCGCCCGTCGACAGGATCTTCACCTTCTCCTCGGGAACGAAACCCTCGCCGGCCAGATACAGCGCCGAGGTCGCGCAACCGCATTCGGGGTGGATGAACAGGTCGGCGTCCGGGTGCGAGTTCGCCTGCGCGGTCAACTCGTCACCGTTGATGCCGGCGTGCACGTGGCATTCGCCCGCCCAGATGTGGATGTTGTCGCGGCCGGTCTCGCGCTTGACGTGCGCGCCGAGGAACTGGTCCGGCAGGAACAGGACGTCGCGGTCGGGATCGATCGACGCGACCACGTCGACCGCGTTCGACGACGTGCAGCAGATGTCGGTGAGGCCCTTCACCTCGGCGGTGGTGTTCACGTAGGACACCACCAGCGCATCGGGGAACTCGGCCTTCCAGGCCCGGAGTTCGTCCGCGGTGATCGAGTCGGCGAGCGAGCATCCGGCGCGCTCGTCGGGGATCAGGACCCGCTTCTCGGGGCTCAGGATCTTGGCGGTCTCGGCCATGAAGTGGACGCCGCAGAAGATGATCTCGTCGGAGTCGACCTCGGCGGCGATCCGCGAGAGGGCAAGAGAGTCGCCGACATGGTCGGCAACATCCTGGATGGCTGGGAGCTGGTAGTTGTGCGCGAGCAGCGTCGCGTTGCGCGCCTTGGCGAGGCGGCGGACCTCGTCCGCCCACTCCTGCGTCGGCTCCACGCCGGTGTAACCGCCCGGCGCGTCGTACCACGTCGCATCGACGAGCGCCGAGTCCTCGACTGCGGGCGCGGTCATCGACGTGAGGCGATCACTGGTGATGCTCATGTGCCACTCCTCTGGCTACCCGGCGACGAGTTCCGTCCCCGGGACGCTGGTTCCCCAGATCACGGGCCGTGTGTCCGAGGCAGGTTTTCGACTCATGGTCGAAAACGCTATGCATCGTAACATTCGCCACACTCACGGCATTCCCATGACCTCGTCGCCGGCGTTCTCGGCCCGCGATCCAGGCGGACGACGAGTTCAGCCACACATCAGAGCGTCGAGGTAGCGCTCGGTGAATCGCGACTGCGCAACCCGCCCGATCGGCCCGCCCAGACGCGTGAACCAACGCCCCGGACGCGAGAACGCGACGACATGCCCGATCACGGTGCCGTCGTCGAGCCATTCCACCCAGAAGCGCTCTTCGCCGATCTCGGGATGGCCGGGCAGCGTGCCGTACGCGAAGCCGCGCTCGCGCGGGGCGTCGATCACCTCGACGACCCGGCACCGTGCGGTGATCGCGAGGGGGCCGAGACCGGCGCGCAGGTCGACGTCGGTGCCGACAGTGGCCGCGGGGGTCGATTCGTCGACACCGAAGCCGGCATGACGATGCATGTCCCAGTTCATGATTCGCCGGCCGGCCGTGGCGAAGCAGGCAGATCCCGAGCCGATGACCCGTGACCGGCGCAGATGGTGGTAACCGGGCGGGAGCGTCCCGGCCGTCGCGCCGACCTCGGGATAGGTGAGATCCGATCGGTTCGCGGTCACCCGACTCGTGCCACCTCGGCGTCGAGCACGAGCGCCAGATCGTCGAGTGAGGTACCCAGCGCGCGAGCAAGCGCCGCGATCGTGGCGAAAGCGGGCGTCGGCATGCGTCCGGTCTCGATCTTGCGCAGGGTCTCCGGCGAGATACCCGCGCCCGACGCCACATCGCCCAGCGGACGGTCGCCGCGCAACTCGCGGAGACGGGCGCCGAGCCGGCGGCCGGCCGCGATCTGTTCCGGGGTCAGGGGGTTACGCACCATGTGGCGATCCTAGCGGGTCCGGTATACAAATACCGAGACGCGGTGGTATTTGTATACCGACCAGCGATCCGAAAGAACGCAATGACCACGAGAGGACGGGAATGGTCGAACTGAAGTCGCCTGCCGAGGTGGCCGCCATGGGAGTGACGGGGGCGTTCATCGCAGATCTCCTCGACGACCTCGCCGGACGCGCCGACGTCGGGGTCAACCTCCTCGAGCTCGAGGAACGCGCGCGGAAGCTCGTCAACGACCGCGGTGCTCAGTCCTGCTACTGGGACTACTCGCCGTCCTTTGGCCGCGGCCCGTTCCGCAATGTGATCTGCCTGTCGGTGAACGACGCTGTCCTGCACGGACTCCCGCACGATTACGTCCTCGCCGACGGAGACCTGCTCTCGATGGACATCGCCGTCGCCATCGACGGCTGGGTGGCCGACTCCGCGCGCAGCGTCATCGTCGGCACCCCACAGCCCGACGATCAGCGCCTCGTCGCGGCCACGGAAGAAGCACTGGCCGCAGCCATCGACGCCGCTCGTCCGGGCGGTCGGCTCGGCGACATCTCGGCCGCGATCGGAGCGGTCGCCGCCGCACACGGGTATCGGGTCAACACCGAGTTCGGCGGACACGGACTCGGCCGCACCATGCACGAGGATCCCCACGTCGCCAACGTGGGCCGGGCCGGACGCGGCATGAAACTACGCCCCGGCCTGACCCTCGCGCTCGAACCGTGGTTCACGCTCGGTTCCGAGCGCATCAAGTTCGACGCCGACGGGTGGACCATCCGGTCGTTCGACGGCTCCCGCGGCGCGCACAGCGAACACACGATCGCCGTCACCGATGGCGAGGCGCTGGTCCTCACCTCGCACGGGGGCGGGTAGTCGAGGTCACCAGGTGGCTTCGACACGGCGCCTCGACCTCGACGCGCTCCTTCGTCGCTTACTCGGCCCGGCGGCTTCGCTCGGAGCCGGCTCAACCAGCAGGGGGTCGCCGACTCCTCCAGCGGAGGCACCAGCACAACCAGCCGGGGGTCACCAGCACAACCAGCCGGGGGTCACCAGCACAACCAGCCGGGGGTCACCAGCACAACCAGCGGGGGGCACCGGCTCAATTAGCAGGTGGGGCACTGGCTCAATTAGCAGGGAGGCGTCGACTCAACCAGCAGGGGCGCCAGCCGGGGGCTCCAACTCAACCAGCGGGGGTCAGCAGCAGGGCGCACCCTACAATCGGGCGCATGCCATCCGCCGGGTCCGAGCCACCCATCGCCGACGGTGCGACCCTCCGGGTGGAAGTCCTGAGCGTCGTCTTCCAGATCCGCGTACCCCAGACCCGGAACACGTCGGACACCGACGACCCGTCGCTGTGTGTCCTGCTGTCGCGGTCCGCCGACGGCGTGTGGACACTTCCCGGCGGCGGGGTCGGCGCCGAGGAGACGTTGTCGGCGAGCGCACGCCGGCTCGTCGCGGACGCGCTCGACGTCCGTGAGATCGCGCACCTGGAACAACTGTCGGTCTTCTCCGACCCGCACCGGGTGCCCACGGTCCGCACCATCGCGTCGACCTACATGGGCCTCGTGCCCTCCGACGCCGACGCGACACCCCCCGACGCCGCGGGCTGGTTCGCCGTCGACGGATTACCGCCCCTGGCCTTCGATCACGCCGGGATCGTCGAGACCGCCCGGCATCGACTTGCGGCCAAACTCTCCTACACCAACATCGCGTTCGCGCTGGCCCCCGCCCGGTTCCCGATGTCGGCATTGTCGGAGATCTACTGCGCCGCACTGGGTTATCCCGTGGACACGACCAACCTGCTCCGCATCCTGAGCCGGCGCGCGGTGGTGGTCGCCACCGGGACCGTCGGCAAGACCGGCCGTAACGGGGGTCGCCCGCCGGCGCTCTACGCCTTCGCGGAGAAGGAGCTACGCGTCACGGATGAGTTCGCGACGCTGCGCCCACCGATGTGACCACGTCCGCCGGCGGCTCGTCGGACTCGAGATCTCCGACGCCCAGATCGGCTGTCCGCGAGGACAACACGCAGACGAGGTACACCACGGCGAACGCGAACGGGGCACAGATGAGCAGCGTCCACGGCTCGCTCGAGCCGGACCGCGTCGCGCCGTCGAGCCACAGCTCCGGCGCGACCCGGTAGACGGCGTCGACCGGCAGTGCGGTCGGATCGTCGTCGAACCGCAGGCCCGCGACCCACATCCCGACCGACGCCGCAAGCGCCGAACCTGCCACCGTCGCGAGGGCGGGCCACACGAATCCGGCGACCCCGCGCCACGTCCGGGCCGCAAACCACACGACGATGGCCGTGACCGCGCCGTAGGCGAACATCGTCAGGGCGAAGGCGCCCACGCCGGCGAAGTCGGCGGGGATGTCCTCGCGACGGAGACCCTCGAACACGACGCCGGTGGTCGGCGGGGTGAGGAGCGCCCAGACCGCCCCGGCGACGACGCCGATGAGGGCCACGCCGACGGTGACCGCGGCCAGTCGCGAGACCGTGCGGACCGGCGGTTTCACCGGCGACCCAGCTCCGACGAGTCGACCGTCCCGTGCCTCGAGCAGCGGGCATCCCATCCGTCGGGCCGCACCTGGACCACCATCCGGCGCCCGCACTGGCCACAGAAGCGAGGGGGTTCGAGACCCAACCGGGCAGCCGGCGGCACGGCGTCGGGAGCCTGCAGTTCCAGTTCGAGTCCGGTGAACACACCGAACCGGCACGGCTCGGCGAGAGGACCCGGGACGGTGTCGATCATGAGAACACGCTACCCATCACTGCGACGAACCCGTCAGATCGTGTCGTTCAACGACTTGATCGGCATGGACAGATCACTGAGGAGATCGAGATCGTCCTCGGCGGGCCGGCCGAGGGTCGTCAGGTAGTTGCCGACGATGACGGCGTTGATGCCGCCGAGGATGCCCTGCTTGGCCCCCAGGTCGCCGAGTGTGATCTCACGACCGCCGGCGAAGCGCAGGATGGTGCGCGGCAGCGCCAGACGGAAGGCAGCCACCGACTTGAGGGCCTCCGCGGCCGGCAGCACGTCGAGATCGCCGAACGGGGTGCCGGGGCGCGGGTTCAGGAAGTTCAGCGGCACCTCGTCGGGCTCGAGCGTCGCCAGTTCGGCGGCGAACTCGGCCCGTTGCTCCAGGGACTCGCCCATACCGAGGATGCCGCCGCAGCAGACCTCCATGCCCGCCTCCCGGACCATGCGCAGGGTGTCCCAGCGCTCCTCCCACGTGTGGGTCGTCACCACGTTCGGGAAGTGGCTGCGCGCGGTCTCGAGATTGTGGTTGTAACGGTGCACGCCCATGTCGCGGAGCTGGTCGACCTGATCCTGGGTGAGCATGCCCAGGCTGCACGCGATCTGGATGTCGACCTCGTTGCGGATGGCCTCGATTCCCGCCGCGACCTGACTGAGCAGCCGCTTGTCGGGACCGCGGACCGCCGCGACGATGCAGAACTCGGTCGCACCGGTCTTCGCGGTCTGCTTGGCCGCCTCGACCAGGGAGGGGATGTCGATCCATGCACTGCGCACCGGCGAGGCGAAAAGTCCGGACTGGGAACAGAAGTGGCAGTCTTCCGGGCACCCGCCGGTCTTCAGCGAGATGATGCCCTCGACCTCGACCTCGGGCCCGCACCAGCGCATCCGCACATCGTGGGCGAGCTGGAGCAGTTCGGTCAGCCGGTCGTCGGGCAACCGCAGAACCCGGAGAACCTGCTCCTGATCGAGCGGCTCGCCGCGGTCGAGCACCTGGTCACGGGCGATGGCGAGGATGTCGTCCGACGCCGGTGCCGAGGTGGCGGCGTCGACTGTTGCCTGGGTCACTGGTGATAGTCCTTGGATGATTGTTCCGCTGCGGGAACGTGTTACGGCGTCCGGACGAGCTGTTCCGGATGGCTGGGAGAAAGGGTCGCGAGCCACTCGTCGTCGAACCACGACGCTGCGTGGCGGCGGAACTCGTCGGCTTCGAGGTGCGCGGCGCCGGCGGGCAGGACCCCGACGACCGGCACGCCGGTCACCCGCGGCAGGTCTGTGCGGTTGCACCGCATCGCGAGGTCGGGATCGTCCGGCCACCAACCGATCACGAGTCCGGCGGGACGCAGACCGCGCGCCCGCACCGCGTTCACGGTGAGCTCGGCGTGATTGAGCGCGCCCAGCCCCGGCGCCACCACGACCACCACACCGTCGACGGTGTCGGGAACGAGGGTCGCCGCGGCGATGTCGAGGATCGTGGCCGACTCCCCCAGCCGCACCAGCACTCCGCCGGCACCCTCGACGAGGGTCAGGTCGTGTGACGCGGCCAGATCGTCCACAGCGCGGACGATCACCGCCGGATCGGCCAATCGCATCCCGGCACGGCGCGCGGCGGTGTCGGGCGCGAGGGGTTCCGGGTAGCGGAAGAGCTCGACCGCGGTGACGTCGCCAACCAGGCGTTGCACCTCGGCGAGGTCGCCGGGTTCGTCGGGACCGACGCCGGTCTGGACGGGTTTGCATACGGCGACGCGCCCTTCGTGGCTCGTCGCCAGGGCTCCTCGCACCTCAGGGAGCAGAGGGTGGGCAGACGCTAACGCTCCTCGCACCTCAGGGAGCAGAGGATGGGCAGACGCTTGCGCTCCTCGCACCTCAGGGAGCAGGGGGTCGGCCACCTCAGGGAGCAGAGGGTCGGCCACCTCGTGGAGCAGGCAGGCGGCGGCGAGTGCCGCGGTGGCGACGGTCTTCCCGACGTCGGTCGAGGTCCCGGTGACGGCGAGGACCCTGCCGCGGCGTGCGGCGGTCACCGTGCACCGACTTCGCGCAGAGCGGCGTCGACGACGGCGGCCACGTGGTCGAGGGCAGCGGCATCGAGGTCGGCGCGCACCGTGATCCGCAGCCTCGAAGTCCCGACCGGGACCGAGGGCGGACGGAAACACCCGACGAGGACGCCACGGTCCCGGCACGCGGCAGCAGCCGCCACCGCGCGTTGCGGATCCCCGACGACGATCGCGATGACCGCCGCGGCGGGCTCTTCGACGCCACACGCGAGCGCCAGGCGACGGGCGTTGTCGCGCAGTCGGTCCGGCAACCCGGGTTGCGCCCGCAGGATCGTCAGGGCGGCATGCGCGGCGCCGACCGCGGCCGGGTTCAGGCCGGTGTCGAAGATGAAGGTGCGGGCGCAGTCGACGAGGTGCGAGCGCAGCAGCTCCGACCCGAGGACCACACCGCCCTGCGCGCCGAGCGATTTCGACAGCACGGTCGTGACGACGAGATCGGGAGCACCCGAAAGTCCCTGTTCGGCGACGAGTCCGCGACCACCCGGACCACGTACCCCGAGAGCGTGGGCCTCGTCCACGAGCAGGACGGCCCCGTGCGCGCGTGCCGCGGCATACAGATCCGCGACCGGCGCCGGTTGACCGTCGATGCTGTACACCGAATCGGTGACGACGAGCGCCCGGGCCTCGGTACGTTCGGCGAGGGCCCGCCGGACCGCCTCGTGATCGCCGCGGTCGACGACCACCACCCGGGCACGCGACAACCGGCAGCCGTCGATCAGCGACGCATGGGTGCCGGTGTCGCTGACGATCAGGTCGCCGCGTGTCGCCAGCGCGGTGATCGCACCGACATTCGCCAGGTAACCGGACGAGAAGACCAGTGCCGCATCGAATCCGAGGAAGTCGGCGAGATCGTGCTCGAGATCGACGTGTGCCTGGGTGGTGCCGACGACGAGGCGCGACGCCGTCGAGCCACCTCCCCACCGTTCCGCGGCGGCCCGCGCACCCGCGATCACTGCGGGGTGGGTCGACAACCCGAGGTAGTCGTTGGAACCGAGGTTGATCTCGTCTCCGGCCGCCCTGCGGACGTGTGGGCTGCGATGCAGGCCGGCCTCGGCGCGCGCACGGGCGGCGCCGGCCAGCCACGCCAGACCGATCTCTCCCCCGCCGCTGACCCGCGCATCGCCGTCGACCCTCGAATCCGGCTGCACCTGAATCGAAGTCATGACCGCACCACTGCCGGCTCGCGATCGCCGACCGTGGCATGCACGGCAGCGGACACTCCGCGCACGATCACCCCGATGTCCTCGGGTGTGCAGATGAACGGCGGCATCGTGTAGACGAGATTGCGGAACGGCCGCAGCCATGCCCCGGCCTCGACGGCCGCGTCGGTGGCCGCCACCATGTCGACCGGGCGATCGAGTTCGACGACGCCGATAGCGCCGAGGACCCGCACATCGACGACGCCGTGGCGATCACGCAGCGGTTCGAGTCCGTCGCGGAGCCCTCGCTCGATCGCCGAGACCCGCTCGGCCCAGGGCGTTTCCAGCAGCAGTTCGATCGCTGCGACGGCCACCGCGCAGGCCAGCGGGTTGGCCATGAAGGTCGGGCCGTGCGCGAGTCCGCCCGCCTCCCCCGCACTGATCACCTGAGCGATCTCGGACGTGCACAGGGTCGCGGCGAGCGTGAGGTAGCCACCGGTGAGCGCCTTGCCGACACACATGATGTCGGGCGCGACGCCGGCGCCCGGCGCCGCCTCGGCCCCCGGGGCGGCGTCGGCCGCGAACAACGTTCCGGTACGGCCGAATCCGGTCGCGATCTCGTCGAAGATCAGCAGGACGTCGTGGCGGTCACAGATCTCCCGGAGCGCACGCAGATATGCCGCGTCGTGGAATCGCATGCCGCCCGCGCCCTGGACCACGGGTTCGACGATGACCGCGGCGAGCTCGTCGCGATGCGCGCGCACGGTGCGCTCGAACTCGGCGACGTACTCGGGCCGGAACTCGGCCGGCGGGGCGTCGACGAAGATCTGTTGTGCGAGGACACCCTTCCACATCGCGTGCATGCCGCCGTCGGGATCGCAGACGCTCATCGGGGTGAAGGTGTCGCCGTGGTAGCCGCCACGCCAGGTGAGCAGACGCGTGCGGCCGGACCGACCGCGGCTGCGCCAATACTGCAGCGCCATCTTGACCGCCACCTCGACCGACACCGACCCCGAGTCGCAGAAGAACACCTTCTCCAGGCCGGCCGGGGTGATCTCGACGAGGAGCTGCGCCAGCCGGGCGGCCGGTTCGTGGGTCAGACCGCCGAACATGACGTGCGACATCCGACCGAGCTGAGCCGCCGCGGCGGCGTCGAGTCGGGGGTGTCCATAACCGTGGATCGCCGCCCACCAGGAGCTCATCCCGTCGACCACCGATCGGCCGTCCGCGAGTTCGAAGCGGACACCCGAGGCCGAGGCCACGACCAACGGCCGGGTGGCCGCCGGCAGCGCACCGTAGGGGTGCCAGATGTGGTCGGCATCGATGCGACTGATCGCGTCGTGATCCATGAGGCACCTCCCGGCCTGTCGTTAGGCAGTCCTGAACACCGTCCAGGGCCCTGAACACCGTACAGGGAATCCTGAACGCTGTACAGGCCCGGGGTTCGATGCCCACTGCCGGGTCATTACGCTGACGCGGGTGAGCAACAGTCGCACCGACGTTCTGCGCGCCGCCCGCGACATCCTGGGCGAGCACAGCCTGGCCGACCTGTCGATGCGACGCCTCGCCACCGAACTCGGCGTCCGTCCCAACGCGCTGTACTGGCACTTTCCCAACAAGCAGACCTTGCTGGCCGCACTCGCCGACGACATCCTCGGCGCGGTCGCCATCCCCGACACCTCGCTGGCCTGGGACGAGCGCCTCGATCTGCTCGCGACCGACATGCGCAGCGCGCTCCTCGGAGTTCCCGACAGTGCCGAGGTCGTGTCGTCGAGCTGGGCCAGCGGCCTGTCGTCGAAGGCCATCACCGCCGACATCATCGCCGCCGGCACGGCCGGCGGTTTGTCCGTCCGCGACGCCGAGGCGGTCAGCACCGCACTGTGTCAGCTGGTCATCGGGCTCACCATCGAGGAACAGACGCGCGCGCAGATGGAGCGTCTGGGTGTCACCGGGCCGTCGGGTCGCGACTTCGCGGGCGAGTTCCGCGACGGGCTGGCCATCATCCTCGACGGAGCCCGGACGCGCCGCTCGCGGTGAACCCCGCGCGGCCCCGCAGACCGGTGCGCGAGTGTCGCGGTCGTCCGAATCGGTGTTTCACAGCTTCGGCGAGTACATTGCTAGCCGGTCATCCCGGCCCCGAGACCGATCTGTCCCCCACCGGAAAGAACACGCCCTGTGGCATCGACGACGCGAGTAGTGGCGCCGGAGTCGTCCCCCTCGACGCCGACGACGCCCGCATACCGCACCGACCTCGACGGCCTGCGCGGTATCGCCATCGCCCTCGTCGCCTGCTTCCACGTGTGGTTCGGCAAGGTCTCCGGCGGCGTCGACGTCTTCCTCACCCTCTCGGGATATTTCTTCGTCGGGTCGCTGCTGCGGCACGCGATCACGAGCCAGGCTCCGCACGTCTCCTTCCGCGACACGCTCAACCCGTGGCCACGGCTCAAACGTCTCCTCAAACGGCTGCTGCCGGCGCTGCTCACCGTCCTGATCGCGGTCACGGTGCTGACCCTGCTGATCCTCCCGCAGACCCGGTGGGCCAATGTCGGCCGCGAGGTCATCGCGAGCGCGCTGTACTACCAGAACTGGTATCTCGCGCAGAACTCCCAGGACTACCTCGCCGCGAGTTCGGCGAACAGCCCCCTGCAGCACATCTGGTCGATGTCGGTGCAGGGCCAGTTCTTCGTCCTGACCCTGCTCGTCGCCCTCGCGTTCGCGGCGTTGCTCAAGGTCGGTGCCCGCGTCGCCCGGCCGTTCGCCGACCCGCGGGTCATCAGGTTCCTCGTCGGCGGCGCGGTGTTGGTCGTCGCGCTCGCCTCGTTCTACTGGGCGCACCGCGGCCTGGCGATCAACCAGCCGTACAACTACTACGACACGATCTCCCGTCTGTGGGAACCGCTGGCCGGCGGCCTGCTCGCGATCTGGTTGCCGTCCCTGCGAATCCCGAACTGGCTGCGCAACATCGCGACCGTCTTCGCGCTCGCGCTGATCGTCAGCTGCGGGTTCTGGATCGAGGGTGTCAACGCCTACCCCGGTCCGATGGCGCTGGTGCCGGTCGGCGCGACGCTGCTGATCATCTGGGCGGGCGCGACGGCGTTGCAGAAGCCACCTCGGGGGTCCCATGCCGCGGCCACCGAGATGCCCGTCACGAACCGCTGGCTCGCGAGCAGGTGGCCGGTCTGGCTCGGGACCATCGCGTATTCGCTGTACCTGTGGCACTGGCCGCTGCTGATCTTCTACCTGACCTGGCGCGACAAGAACCATGCCAACTTCGTCGAGGGCGTGCTCATCCTCGCGGCGTCGGTCGGGCTCGCGTGGCTCACCAAGCGCTACATCGAGGACCCGCTGCGCGGCGGCGATCGTTCGGCGCTGAGCCGCGGCCGCCGCGACGGACGGTCGCGGTGGCTGTCGTACACGTCGGTCGTCACCTCGATCCTCGTGGTGGCGACGCTCGTCACCGGCGTCGGCATCACCGTGTGGGAGCGGCACGTCGCGAACATCGTCGTCGACACCAAGAACCTCGACCCGAGGTCGTACCCGGGGGCCCGAGCACTGCTCGACGGCTGGCCGGTGCCCGCCCTCGACCCACAACCGTCGGCGCTGGAGGTCATCAAGGACTTCCCCGAGACCTCCACCGACGGGTACATGAGCGACTTCACCGACAACGAGATCCACGTCGGCACCTACGGCGATCCGACCGCGACGCGCACAATCGCGCTCGCCGGCGGATCGCATGCCGAGATGTGGATCTCGGCGCTGGACACCCTCGGCAAGCGCAACGGTTTCAAGGTGAAGACCTACCTCAAGATGGGGTGCCCGCTGTCGACGAACCGGGTACCCAAACAGCGCGGCGTGCCCTACCCGGAGTGCTACGACTGGGGACAGCGCGTCATCGACCGCGTCATCGCGGACAAGCCGGACGCGGTGCTGACGAATTCGACGCGACCGCGGGACTACGAACCCGGCGACTGGGTGCCACCGGATTACGTGCCGATCTTCGACCGTTTCCTCGACGCCGGGGTGCCGGTGTTCGGCATGCGGGACACCCCGTGGCCGAAGAACGCGAAGGGCACCATCGACACCCCGATCTGCCTCGCCGACGGCGGCGACGCCGAGAGCTGCGGGTCGCGCCGCAGTGCTGTCCTCTCACCCGAGGACCCGGCGGCGGAGTTGGCCGCCACGCGACCCGACTTCCACCGCCTCGACATGTCCGACGGCATCTGCGACGCCGAGCGGTGCCCGGCGATCGTCGGCAACATCACCGTCTACAAAGACCCGCACCACTTGAGTGCGACCTATGTCCGCAGCCTCACCGACGAGCTGGGGCGCCAGATGGAGGCGCAACTGCCGTGGGCCGGTCCCACGGTGCCGTAACTGCCCACGGCGAGCTGCGGGCTTCCTCCGGGAGCGGTGGGTGGGGCAGCCCACATCTGACCCGACCGGCCGCGTCCTGAGATGACCGTCCGCGGCAACGCGACTAGGGTCGACCCATGACGTCGTCGAAGGCGGGTAAGACCGGACCGCCGGCCCCCGGTGAACAGCCGGGTGATCCCGACTCCACTCCCGATTCAGATTCCACCGCCGATCCCGGCTCCCCCTCGGAGCCCCGCGCACCGGAGTCCGACACCACCTCGACGACGGCAGCACCCCCGAGCGGCGGCAAGACGATCGCCGACCCCGTACCGATGCCGTCCGACCCGATCCAGGCCGAGGCGCTGGTCCAACCGGAACCGGCCCCGATCCCGGTGTGGCCGGGTACTCCATACCCCCTCGGCGCGACCTATGACGGTGTGGGAACGAATTTCTCGCTGTTCTCCGAGGTGGCCGAAGCCGTCGAGCTGTGCCTGATCGACCGCGAGGGCCACGAGCGTCGGATCCGGCTCGAAGAGGTCGACGGTTACTGCTGGCACTGCTACCTGCCCAACGTCGGTCCCGGCCAGTTCTACGGCTTCCGCGTCTACGGGCCGTACGACCCGTCGCGGGGATTGCGTTGCGACCCGAGCAAACTCCTGCTCGATCCGTACGGCAAGGCCTTCCACGGCGACTTCGACGGCGACGCATCGCTGTTCTCCTACCCGCTCCCGACGCCGCCCGAGGACACCGACGAATCGGCGGTCGACGACGACGCATCCGCAACCCCCGAGACCGGGGCCGCCGACACCGGGACCGGCGGTGGCGGGACCGACGAGGGCGCGGTCGACGATGCCGACGAGCCGACCGCCGAGGCGGGCGATGCGGCCGATCCCGCCGAGGAGGCAGGCGAGTCCGACGGCGATGCCGCGCCCGCGGAGCACGAGGACATCCCCGATCCCGAGCCGGTCAATCCGATGCCGCAGTTGGACTCACTCGGGCACACCATGGTCTCGGTGGTGATCAACCCCTACTTCGACTGGCAGAACGACCGGTCGCCCAATCGTCCGTACCACCAGACGGTCATCTACGAGGCGCACGTCAAGGGCATGACCGCGACCCATCCCGACATCCCCGAGTACCTGCGCGGCACGTACGCGGGGCTGTGCCATCCGGTGATCATCGACCACCTCAAGGAGTTGGGCATCACCGCCATCGAACTGATGCCCGTGCACCAGTTCATGCAGGACTTCGTCCTGCGCGATCAGGGTCTCCGAAACTACTGGGGCTACAACACCTTCGGATTCCTGGCACCGCACATCGAGTACTCGTCGAACCCCGACCAGCCGGCCAGCGCGGTGACCGAGTTCAAGGCGATGGTGCGTGAGTTCCACAACGCCGGCATCGAGGTCATCCTCGACGTCGTCTACAACCACACCGCCGAGGGCAACCACCTCGGACCCACCGTGTCGTTCCGGGGCATCGACAACGCCGCCTACTACCGGCTCGTCGACGGCGATCCCGAGATGTACATGGACTACACCGGAACCGGCAACAGCCTCAACGGTCGTCATCCGCACACGCTGCAGCTCATCATGGATTCGCTGCGGTACTGGATCCTCGAGATGCACGTGGACGGCTTCCGTTTCGACCTCGCGTCCACGCTGGCCCGCGAACTGCACGACGTCGATCGGCTGTCCGCGTTCTTCGATCTGGTGCAGCAGGACCCGGTGGTCAGTCAGGTGAAGCTGATCGCCGAGCCCTGGGACATCGGCGAGGGTGGTTACCAAGTGGGCAACTTCCCGCCGCTCTGGACCGAATGGAACGGCAAGTACCGCGACACCGTCCGCGACTACTGGCGCGGCGAGCCGTCCACCCTGGGCGAGTTCGCCTCCCGGCTCACCGGATCGTCGGATCTGTACGAGGCGACCGGCCGACGGCCGCTCGCGAGCATCAACTTCGTCATCGCGCACGACGGTTTCACGCTGCGGGACCTGGTGTCCTACAACGAGAAGCACAACATGGCCAACGGTGAGGACAACCGGGACGGCGAGAGCCACAACCGGTCGTGGAACTGCGGAGTCGAGGGACCCACCGACGATCCCGAGATCAACGCCCTCCGCGCGCGGCAGCAGCGGAACATCCTGGCGACGCTGTTCCTGTCGCAGGGGACGCCGATGCTGGCGCACGGCGACGAGATCGGGCGTACCCAACAGGGCAACAACAACGTCTACTGCCAGGACTCCGAGTTGTCCTGGATGGATTGGACTCTCGCCGAGGAGAACGCCGACCTGCTGGAGTTCACCCGCAAGGCCATCGCGCTGCGCACCCGGCATCCGGTGTTCCGGCGCCGAAAGTTCTTCGGCGGGAAGCCGATCAGGTGGGGCGACCAGGCACTCGACATCGCCTGGCTCACGCCGGCCGGCCAGGAGATGACCTCCGAGGACTGGGACAGTGGGTTCGGCAAGAGCCTTGCCGTGTTCCTCAACGGAAACGGACTTGGCGAGAAGGACGAACGCGGCGAGCTGGTCGTCGACGACTCCTTCTTCATCTGCTTCAACGCCCACTACGAGGACCTGGACTTCACGCTCCCGCCGACGTGGTACGGCAACGAGTGGGTCGGCGAACTGGACACGACGCATCCCGTCGGTGAGACCGAACTGACGGCCTCCGCCGGCGAGTCGGTGACCGTCGGTGCCCGCTCCGTCCTGGTCCTGCGAAAGACCTCGTGACTCCTATGGGCAATCGTCCGACCCCGCGCGCAACGTACCGGCTCCAACTACACGGCGACTTCGGATTCGCCGATGCCGCAGCACATCTCGACCACCTCGCCGAGTTGGGGATCAGCCACGTCTACCTCTCCCCGATCGGCACGGCGTCGGCCGGGTCGACGCACGGCTACGACTGGTTGCCGCCGCCGGCGGTCTCCGCCGTGCTGGGTGGGATCGACGGGTTGCGGACACTGCGTTCCGCCGCCGCCGAACGCGGTCTGGGTCTGATCATCGACATCGTCCCGAACCACACCGGAGTCGCCGATGCGCTCGCCAACCCGTGGTTCGCCGACCTGCTCCGCCACGGGCCCACATCGGACTACGCACACTATTTCGACGCCGACTTCAGCGACGACAACGGTGCCGACGGGAAGCTGGCCCTGCCGATCGTCGCCGCCGATGGGGACCTGAGCCCACTCGAGATCGACGAGCACGGGAATCTGCGGTACTACGATCACGCGTTCCCGATCGCCCCCGGCACCGCGGGAGACATTCGGCCCGCTCGCTCCGCTCCCGGCGCCGGGGACACTCGGCCCGCTCGCTCCGCTCCCGGCGCCGGCGGCACACCGCAAGAGGTCCACTCCCGCCAGCACTATCGGCTCGTGCCGTGGGACAGCGGCCTCATCGGCTACCGGCGCTTCTTCACGGTCAACGAACTCGCCGGTCTGCGCCAGGAGGACCCGGAGGTCTACGACGCGACGCACCAGTGGCTGCGTGAGCTACTCGACGCCGACCTCATCGATGGTGTGCGCGTGGATCATCCGGACGGTCTGTGGGACCCCCAGGATTATCTGCGCCGGCTGCGCGCGGACGTCGGGGACGATCGTCTCCTGTACATCGAGAAGATCCTGGCGCCGGACGAGCCCCTCGAACCGACCCTGCCGGTCGAGGGCACCACCGGGTACGACCACATGCGCGTGATCGATGCCGTGTTCGTGGCGCCGGCCGGCGTCGCCCAGCTCACCGAGCTACACGAACGGATCACCGGCGAGAGCGGTGACGCGCGGTGGGTGGAGGCCGCCGAGCACGATCGCAAACTCCGCACCGTGCGGGAGTCGTTCCCGGCGGAGCTCAGACGTCTCGTACGCGCCGTCACCGCGCGCGTCGAGGGATCACCGGCCTCGGATCCGGACGTGATCGCCACCGCCTGCGCCGAACTGATCGCCGCGCTCGGGGTCTACCGGGCGGACTACCCGTCGTTGCGTCCACGTCTGCTCGCCGTCGCCACCGGGATCGCCGAGGCGAAGCCCGAACTGCGTGCCGCGATCGACCTCATCGTGCGGGAGACGGCGGTGCCCGGCGAGGCGACATCGAGGCTGGCGCAGACCTGCGGGGCGGTGACCGCGAAGAGCGTCGAGGACAGTTTGTTCTACCGGACGGCCCGGCTCGTCTCCGCCCAGGAGGTCGGTGGCGATCCCGCGAATCCCGTCATGTCGCTGGCCGATTTCCACGAGCACAACGCCGAGCGCGCCGCGCGGTGGCCGCTGGCCATGACGGCCACGTCGACGCACGACACCAAACGCGGTGAGGACGTGCGCGCGCGGATCGCGGTGCTCGCCCAGATTCCCGACCGCTGGTCCCAGCTCGTCGACAAGGTCTGGCGCGAGACCGACGTGCCGGATGACCTGACCGGCTATTTCCTCCTGCAGAACATCGTCGGGGTCTGGCCCACCGGCGCCCCGGTCACCGACGAGTTGCGGGGCCGGTTGATCGAGTACGCCCGTAAGGCGACTCGCGAGGCCGGTCTGCGCACCACGTGGACCGAGGTGAACGAGGAGTTCGAGACCGCAGTCGAGACCTGGATCGGCCAGGTCACCAGCGGGGACGTCGCATCCTCGGTCGCCGAACTCGTCGACCGCATCGGACCGGCGTGGGAGCAGGAAGCGCTGGCGCGCAAGGCGATCGCGATCCTCGGGCCCGGGGTCCCCGACATCTATCAGGGCACCGAGTGGTGGGAGGACTCCCTCGTCGATCCCGACAATCGACGACCGGTCGACTTCGGCCGGTCGACCGAGCACCCGAAGACCCGACTCGTCCAGGCAGCTCTCCGTGTCCGAACCGCGCATCCCGATGCGTTCGGCGTTGCGGGCACCTATCAGCGACTGACCGCCGACGGTCCGGCCGCCGACCACACCGTGGCGTTCGTGCGCGGCACCGGCGAGGCCCCCTCGGTCGTCGTGGTGACCGCCCGGTTCACCCACAGCCTCGACCACGATGCCGCGGCCGCGACGTCGATCACCCTGCCGCCGGGCGTCCGGTGGCGCGACGACCGAACGGGATCGGTGTACGAGGGAAAGGTCGACCTCGCCTCGGCCCGTGCCGAACACCCCGTGG